>NZ_JCBDHJ010000020.1:0-159267 GCF_059834135.1 Vibrio sp. R10-SG-ISO4 | reverse complement strand
CTAGCGATTCCGACTTCATGGAGTCGAGTTGCAGACTCCAATCCGGACTACGACGCACTTTTTGGGATTCGCTTACTCTCGCAAGTTCGCCGCCCTCTGTATGCGCCATTGTAGCACGTGTGTAGCCCTACTCGTAAGGGCCATGATGACTTGACGTCGTCCCCACCTTCCTCCGGTTTATCACCGGCAGTCTCCCTGGAGTTCCCACCCGAAGTGCTGGCAAACAAGGATAAGGGTTGCGCTCGTTGCGGGACTTAACCCAACATTTCACAACACGAGCTGACGACAGCCATGCAGCACCTGTCTCAGAGTTCCCGAAGGCACCAATCCATCTCTGGAAAGTTCTCTGGATGTCAAGAGTAGGTAAGGTTCTTCGCGTTGCATCGAATTAAACCACATGCTCCACCGCTTGTGCGGGCCCCCGTCAATTCATTTGAGTTTTAATCTTGCGACCGTACTCCCCAGGCGGTCTACTTAACGCGTTAGCTCCGAAAGCCACGGCTCAAGGCCACAACCTCCAAGTAGACATCGTTTACGGCGTGGACTACCAGGGTATCTAATCCTGTTTGCTCCCCACGCTTTCGCATCTGAGTGTCAGTATCTGTCCAGGGGGCCGCCTTCGCCACCGGTATTCCTTCAGATCTCTACGCATTTCACCGCTACACCTGAAATTCTACCCCCCTCTACAGTACTCTAGTCTGCCAGTTTCAAATGCAATTCCGAGGTTGAGCCCCGGGCTTTCACATCTGACTTAACAAACCACCTGCATGCGCTTTACGCCCAGTAATTCCGATTAACGCTCGCACCCTCCGTATTACCGCGGCTGCTGGCACGGAGTTAGCCGGTGCTTCTTCTGCAGCTAACGTCAAATCCATACGCTATTAACGCATGAACCTTCCTCACTGCTGAAAGTACTTTACAACCCGAAGGCCTTCTTCATACACGCGGCATGGCTGCATCAGGCTTGCGCCCATTGTGCAATATTCCCCACTGCTGCCTCCCGTAGGAGTCTGGACCGTGTCTCAGTTCCAGTGTGGCTGATCATCCTCTCAGACCAGCTAGGGATCGTCGCCTTGGTGAGCCCTTACCTCACCAACTAGCTAATCCCACCTGGGCATATCCTGACGCGAGAGGCCCGAAGGTCCCCCTCTTTGAGCCGAAGCTATTATGCGGTATTAGCCATCGTTTCCAATGGTTATCCCCCACATCAGGGCAATTTCCCAGGCATTACTCACCCGTCCGCCGCTCGACGCCGTTAACGTTCCCCGAAGGTTCAGTTAAGTCGTTTCCGCTCGACTTGCATGTGTTAGGCCTGCCGCCAGCGTTCAATCTGAGCCATGATCAAACTCTTCAATTTAAGATTTTGTCGGCTCAATGAATACTGATAAGTTCCTAGTGACTAGAAGCTAGTTCCTAGAAAGCTTGAATTGACTGTGCTTGAATGCCGCTCCTTAACAAGGAAAGTCATTCAGATGGTCACTCAGTTCATTGAAACCTAATTTGAAGCCTAAGCTTCTAATTGGATTATCATCAACGAGCGCCCACACAGATTGATAGGTTTATATTGTTAAAGAGCTAGGTGCTTCTCACTTGCCGTTAGGCTCACTCGAAACGGACGGCCATTTTAGCGATTTAACTTTTAGTGTCAAACACTTTTCGCTTAATTTCAGAAACTAATTTTCATCGCGTTTCTTCGACCTATTGGCTCGATTGCATCGTATGCTTTTCCGTGCCAACGGAGGCGCATTATAGGCAGGAATCGCATCGAGGCAAGAGGCATTTAGAAAAAAGTCGTAATATTTGCGTCGTTCGCTCAAGCTTTGACCGATGCGATTTAAATAGCAGCAAAAAGGGCCGTTTCGGCCCTTCTGTTAGAGGAAAGTTACTGGTGAGCAATAATTTGATCGTGACTCACCACCAGCTTCACGGGTTTATCTGGTATCACCTCACCCGCGAGGATAGATTTCGCTAGCGGGTTTTCAACGCTCTGTTGTATCGCCCGTTTCAATGGTCTTGCACCATAGACAGGGTCAAACCCAACTTGAGCAATGAGATCGAGCGCTTTGTCAGACACCTCAAGCATAAAGCCTTTTTCTTCCATGCGAGCAGACAGTCTCGCTAACTGAATTGAAGCAATTGACTTGATATGATCTGCACCTAATGGGTGGAACACCACGCTTTCGTCCACACGGTTTAAAAACTCTGGGCGGAAATGTTTGCTGACCACCTCCATCACTTGCTGCTTCATGCCCTCATAATCGACCTGACCAAAACTTTCTTGGATGCGAGCAGAGCCAAGGTTAGATGTCATGATGACAACGGTGTTACGAAAATCGACCGTGCGACCTTGTCCATCCGTCAATCGTCCATCATCTAATACTTGAAGCAGGATGTTAAACACATCAGGGTGAGCCTTCTCCACTTCATCCAATAAGATGACCGAATAAGGTTTACGACGCACCGCTTCTGTTAGGTAGCCGCCTTCTTCATAGCCCACATAACCCGGAGGCGCACCAACAAGACGAGCCACAGAGTGTTTCTCCATGAACTCGGACATATCGATACGAACCATGGCGTCTTCACTGTCGAACATAAAGTTCGCTAGGGTTTTGCACAGCTCGGTTTTACCGACACCGGTTGGCCCCAAGAATAGAAACGAACCAATCGGTTTGTTCGGATCGGATAAGCCCGCGCGACTGCGGCGAATCGCATTCGATACCACTTCAACAGCTTCAGTCTGGCCAATCACACGCTTATGCAAAACATCTTCCATTCGCAGCAGTTTTTCTTTCTCTGCTTCAAGCATCTTCGACACAGGAATGCCCGTCTGTTTTGACAACACCTCGGCAATTTCATTGTCGGTGACCTTATTGCGTAGCAGTGTCATCTCCTGCATTTCGGCTTGGGTTGCCAAATCAAGCTGCTTCTCTAACTCTGGGATTCGGCCATATTGCAACTCAGACATGCGGTTTAAATCACCCGCACGGCGGGCAAATTCCATATCCATTCTCGCTTGCTCGAGTTCCCCTTTAATGTGTTGAGTACCCGATAAGGCCGCTTTTTCTGCGTTCCACACCTCTTCCAGCTCAGCAAACTCTCGCTCTTTTTCACTCAACTCTTCATTGAGGATCTGCAATCTCTTCTCACTGGCTTCATCGTGTTCGTTGGTCAGCGCTTGTTGCTCAATTTTAAGTTGAATGATTTTACGTTCCAACTTATCGAGCGACTCGGGTTTCGAGTCAATCTGCATTCGAATACTGGATGCGGCTTCATCAATTAAGTCGATCGCTTTGTCAGGCAATTGGCGATCCGATACGTATCGATGCGAGAGACTCGCCGCCGCCACAATAGCAGGGTCAGTAATTTCCACATGGTGATGCAACTCATAGCGCTCTTTTAAACCGCGTAAGATAGCCACGGTATCTTCCACTGACGGTTCATCCACCAGCACTTTTTGAAAGCGTCGTTCAAGCGCAGGATCTTTTTCGATGTATTGGCGGTACTCATCTAAGGTGGTTGCCCCGACACAATGCAACTCGCCTCTAGCCAACGCGGGTTTAAGCATGTTACCGGCATCCATTGAACCTTCGCCTTTACCCGCACCCACCATGGTATGAATCTCATCAATAAAGAGGATGATGTTCCCCTCTTCTTTAGACAATTCATTAAGGACGGATTTCAAACGCTCTTCGAACTCACCACGGTATTTAGCCCCTGCAACCAGTGCGCCCATATCCAAGGAGAGTACTCGGCGCCCACGCAATCCCTCTGGCACTTCGTTATTGATGATACGTTGTGCCAACCCTTCAACGATGGCGGTTTTACCCACACCAGGTTCACCAATGATCACCGGGTTGTTTTTTGTGCGGCGCTGCAAGACTTGAATGGTGCGACGTATCTCATCATCACGGCCTATCACCGGGTCAAGCTTGCCTTGCTCGGCACGCTCGGTGAGATCAATCGTGAATTTCTCTAACGCTTGGCGTAACTCTTCGGCATTGGGGTCGTTGACGGTTTGTCCACCGCGAATCTTATCTATCGCTGCAGCGATTTTTTCTTGAGTAAGACCTTGCTCTTTAAGCAAACTGCCAAGTGGGCCGCGGTCTTCGATCGCCGCCAGCAAGAAAATTTCTGATGAGATGTACGCATCTTTACGCTTTTGCGCCACTTTGTCACACAGGTTAAACAGCGTGCCCATTGCGCTCGACAATTGCACATCACCGCCAATGCCACTGACTTTGGGCAAGCGGTCAAGAATTTCACTCAATTTTGAGCGTAGATGCATCACGTCCACGTTGAGCATGGTGAGCAAAGGACGAATCGGGCTACCGTCCTGATCCATCAGCGCTACCATTAGGTGAACGGGTTCTATGTATTGATGGTCGCGGCCGAGCGCCAACGATTGGGCGTCAGATATCGCGATTTGGAATTTGCTCGTAAATCTGTCAAGACGCATACCTACCTTCCTAACTCAAATGAGGTGAACGACATTCATCATAAAGAAAGATGGATACGCACAAGGGCAATTTCAAGGTAGCAGGGAGGAGTTTCCCTAATAAACAGGTGGGATTATGATTCAAGCCAAATAAAACTGGCTTGTCGACCTGTCAAGCCATCGCGTCGGTAGGAGTAAAAACGGTCAGCATCACGATAGGTACACAGCCCGCTTTGATAGATGGCCATCACGCCGACCGATTGAAGGCGCTGTTCAACAAGGCGATTCATATCCGCCATGTACTTGCCAGGTTGTCGGCCAGGTAAAAACGCCGTTTGGGCTTGTGAATCATGAGCAACAAATTGATCACGGACCTCTTGACCTACTTCAAACGCCTCAACGCTGATCGCAGGACCAATCCAGGCCATCAATTCGCCACTCATCAAGCGCACCGCATTCTCAACAATCCCGTCAAGTAAGCCTCGCCACCCTGCATGCACCGCGGCAACCTCTGTACCCTCACGATTGGTCAGCAGCACCGGCAAACAATCGGCGGTCATCGCACTGCATACGATGCCGGTTTGTCGAGTCAACGCCCCATCGGCATCCAAAACCGTATCGGTCGCCGAGTCGAGCGTCACAACATGGGTAGAGTGGGTCTGGTTGAGCCAAACCGGCGCCGACGGCATGCCTGAATGCGCCATCAACCATTGGCGGTTTTGCACCACCAACTCAGGATCGTCTCCGACATGCATCCCCACATTCAACCCTTGATAAGGAGGCATAGAAACGCCCCCCTCTCGAGTTGAGGCAAACGCTTTTACGTTCGCTGGCGCTGGCCAGTTGGGGATGATCATAGACATTTAAATCTCTTCTTCCACACCGTGGGTTTGAGCATCCAGGCGAAGCGCTAGGGTCATCTCAACCATGTCATCAGGAACAGGCGCATGAAACTCGAGCTCCTCACCGGTGATCGGATGCGCAAAACGCAACATGACCGCATGCAATGCTTGACGATCAAAACCACGGATTTTCTCCGTTAGCTCTTGGGTTGCGCCAGAAGGAATGCGAGCGCGGCCACCATAAGCGGTGTCACCCAATAGCGGGTGCTGCAAGTACGACATATGAACACGAATTTGGTGTGTACGTCCGGTCTCCAAACGCAAGCGAATGCGCGTGTGTTCGCGGAAATGCTCGGCCACGCGGTAATGCGTCACCGCAGGTTTCCCCATTGGGCTCACGGCCATCAGTGTGCGTTTGGTTGAGTGTCGGCCAATCGGCTGCTCGACCTTACCGCCCGCGGTCATACGACCAATCGCGATCGCTTCATACTCACGAGTAATATTGCGCTTTTGCAGAGCACGAACCAGCCGCGTTTGCGCTGGGACCGTTTTCGCCACCACCATAAGGCCCGTGGTGTCTTTGTCCAAGCGGTGAACGATCCCGGCACGAGGCACTTCCGCAATCGCTGGGTAGTGATGCAGTAACGCGTTGAGCACAGTGCCATCTGGCGTACCAGCACCTGGGTGAACCACAAAGTCACGCGGTTTGTTGATCACGATAATATCGTCATCTTCATAAACGATATCCAGAGGAATATCTTGCGCTTCCCAACGTTCTTCGTCTTCGAGTTCCGCTTGTAAGGTGATCTCTTCACCGCCCATCACTTTGGTGCGCGGCTTGGTGACCACTTGGCCGTCCACACTCACTTTGCCTTCGAGTAACCACTCTTTTAGACGTGAGCGCGAAAAATCGGCAAACAATTCGGCAATCGCCTGATCGAGGCGTTGACCTAGCTGGCTATCTTTTACTGTATTGGTTAATTCAATCTGCTGAGCCATATCGAACTTTTTTAAAAACTGTGAGACTAATAGTCTCTACTATGAAAAAATAAGCGCCATTGTATCCGTTACCGCTTAGAAAGTAACGGCGGCGTACTAAATATTTAATTCAAGGAATCGAATCCTGACATGAAACAGCATACATTATCTGGCTTATTGGCATTATCCATATTGGTTGGCTGCTCGAGCAGCGAGGAGATCGTTCCTGATGTGCCACCATCAGAACTGTATTCTGAAGCGCAACTTTCTTTGCAAAGCGGGAACTGGCTCACCGCTATTGAGCAACTTGAAGCTCTAGATTCACGTTATCCATTCGGCGCTTACTCAGAGCAGGTTCAGCTAGACCTTATTTACGCTTACTACAAAAACGATGACTTGGCGCTCGGTTTGGCGACCATAGAGCGCTTTACGCGTTTGAACCCAACCCATGAGAAATTGGACTGGGTCCTCTACATGCGCGGACTCTCTCACATGGCGCAAGATCGCAACTTTATGCATGATCTGCTCAATATCGATCGTAGTGACCGAGATCCTGAGCCGGTGAAAAAAGCATTCGCAGACTTTAAGCGTCTTCTTGAGCGTTACCCAAACAGCCCATACGCAGCAGACTCTCAAAAACGCATGTACGCGCTCAAAAATCGCCTCGCCAACTACGATTTAGCGACCGCGGATTTCTACCTTCGCCGCGAGGCATGGATTGCCGCCATCAACCGTACCCAAGAGTTGCAGCGTACTTATCCTGATACTGAAGCCGCTCGCAAATCATTGCAGATTCAGCTTGAAGCCTATCAACAACTCGGATTAGAGGATGCCGTGAAGCGAACTGAGGCGCTAATCGAGCTCAATCCGGATTCTTAAGCCATCCGTTCTCTTCTCTACTCGCCGCGCAACTTGCGCGGCGTTTTTGTTTCTTCAAACCACAGTTTTTCCTTCAGATTACATAGTGAGAGCAAGCAAAGTGAATGAGAAGAATACGATGATGGGTACGCTGGCTGTCGTCAGAGGTGTATCAGGAAAATCGAGAGAAGAAGAGAAAGAGAGCGCGATGTCACACTATTGATGCGATTAAAATGCAACCAATGATTTATTTTGACCGTAAACCGTCCCTAAAAAGCGGATGATTTTTAGCGTGTTTCCTCTTCCAATCTAATGAGTTTTTATGGTTAAACAAGCTTTTTTGAGCGGTGATGAATCGACTCTTTGAGTTAGATCACGTTTGAATTTAATCCAAAAAATAGCCTACACAATAGTGATTTAGATCACTTTATTTATACCTGCGGTGAGTAATCTGGAGTTAACCCATGAGGGATGACACAGAGGAAAGCATCTATGAAAGTAAACATCACTGGTAAAAACATCGACATCACCTCTGCAATCCGCAATCACATTGAGAGCAAGTTCCAGAAGCTAGAAAAATGGCAAGTAGACATTATCGGTTGCCAAGCCACCTTTAGTGAAGAACCGAATAAACAGAAAAAATTCGAGGCTATCATCACGGTTCCTAAAGGCCAACTTATCGCTTCTGCTACCCATGAAGATTTGTACGCTGCCGTTAACGAGGTAGAACAGAAATTAGAACGACAGCTTAATAAACTCCGCCACAAACCTGAGGCACGTCGTACGGACAAGCCACAACTGGAAGAAGTCGAAGAGTAATCAGCAGACTGAGAAGATTTGAGAATAGCGCCCGGCGGGCGCTATTTTTTTGCTTGACGCTCCATACTCCGTTGCTTATTGTGGTTGAACATTCATTTGGAATCGACTTTTATGCACCGTTCACCACTGTTCTTTTTTGACTTGTTTTTTCTCCACTAGACTGGAGGCTCGCTCGTTTTTAAAAACAAGTCAAAAACGAACAGAAAGCCTCCCATCGGGAGGCTTTTTTTATAAGGAATACTAGGATGACTGAACAAAAATACTCACTTGATGACATTCGTTTACGCTTAAACGAACTCGACGACCAACTGCTTAAACTCCTTTCTGAACGCCGTGAGATGAGCATTGAGGTTGCGAAGAGTAAAGTTCAAACATCCAAACCAGTGCGTGACGCCGTACGCGAGCAGCAGTTGCTGGTTAAGCTCATCAATAATGGCAAAGAGAAGTATCAGCTCGATGCGCAATACATCACCAAACTGTTTCACACCATCATTGAAGACTCTGTACTCCTCCAGCAATCGTATCTACAAAACCTCGCTAACCCAGAACTGAGCCGCAAACCGTTGGCTCGGGTTGCTTTTCTTGGTGCCAAGGGCTCCTACTCCCACCTCGCGAGCCGAGAATACTTCAGCCGTAAAAACACTGAGTTAATTGAATTAAACTGCGATCACTTTAAAGAAGTGGCAAACACTGTGGAGTCCGGTCATGCAGACTATGGCGTACTTCCGATTGAAAACACCAGTTCAGGCTCTATCAATGAGGTGTATGACTTACTACAACACACCACTCTCTATATTGTCGGTGAGCTGACATTACCGATTGAGCACTGCTTGGTGGCCACGCAGGACATCCGCTTAGAAGAGATCAAAACCTTGTACTCTCACCCACAGCCCCACCAGCAATGCAGCGAGTTTTTGAGCCGTCTGAAAGGCGTTAAGCTAGAGTCTTGCGCGAGCACGGCCGATGCGATGCAAAAAGTTCAAGAAATGAACCGACGCGACGTCGCTGCCATCGGGAATGCTTCGAGCGGTAAGTTGTATGGCCTTCAAGCAATTCAAGGCAACATTGCCAATCAAACCGAGAACCACACTCGCTTTATCGTTGTTGCGCGTAAGCCTGTCGAAGTGTCGGCGCAAATTCCGGCAAAAACCACTTTGATCATGTCCACGTCTCAGCAAGCGGGCTCCCTGGTGGAAACCCTACTAGTGCTGCAACGCTACGGCATCAACATGAACAAATTGGAATCAAGGCCTATCATGGGCAACCCTTGGGAGGAGATGTTCTACGTCGATCTCGAGGCGCATCTGGACTCTCAAGAAATGCAGCAAGCCCTGAACGAACTCACTCGGATTACCAAACATCTTAAAGTGTTGGGCTGCTATCCGAGTGAAAATGTCAAACCTACACAAGTGAAATTGCTGTAACTTTGCTCACAGCCTAATCAATAAATTGACGATTAAAGCTGACACCTAGTGCAAATGCTCATACTATGAGTACATTAAGTTGCATAGCAAGGTGTCAGCACCCGCTGACTTTCATTCATCAACTCAATAAAGTCAGTTATGAGGCTCGCTCTTTATTCATTCATTGCTCCGCTCTTTTGTAGCGCCATTACGTACGCCAATCCACTCAATCTCTACATGTGGGAGGACACCTTGTCCCCGAACGTGATTGACCAATGGCAACAACAAAGCTCTACCCCGCTGCGCCTTGACCATTTTGACAATGACGACAAACGCAGTTTATTAATGCTCCGCACAGACCAGTTGCCGTTTGATGTTGTCGTACTTGATAACGTCTCTGCGCAAATCTATGGTCGCCTCAACATGTTTGAGGACCTAGCTGACCTCCCCAACCGTCAACATAATGCGGCGAAATGGAATCAAGTCTGCGGCCCCCATGCCGTTCCTTACTTTTGGGGGACGGTGGGCATTGCATTTCGGCACTCGGCGGTGGACCATCCTCCCGCAACATGGCATGACTTCGTCTACCCGCCCCAAGAGCACGAAGGTAAGATCGGCATGATCAACGACAGCATCGAAAGCTTTCTTCCGCTGTTTTATGCGCTTGGTCTCTCTCCGATCGAAGACAACCCGGACACATTACAAAAGGCATACCCACAGTTAATTGAATTTAGTGACCGAGTGCTGACCTTTGAGTACATCCTCAGCTATATCCGTAGCCAAGCGGATGCTAACGCACTGGACATGGCGCTAGCCTACAGCGGAGATCAATATTCTCTCAATCGATTCTACGGTGAAGGGAAATGGGGCTTTGTGATCCCTGAAGGACAGCTGTTCATTTGGGTCGACTGTCTGGCGATTCCGAAAAGCAGCACCAACAAAGACGCCGCCAAAGCCTTTGTGAATTTCCTGATGGATCCCAATGTTGCTGCAATAAATGCAACAGATATTAAAGCTGCAACGCCCAACTTAAGTGCATTGAAACTGTTGCCAGAATGGTACATAAATGATGCATCATTATTTCCAGAATCAAGCAGGGTCGACGGGGCGCTGATCGACAGCGAGCTCACCGCGGCCAACATAAGCCTAAGGGCAAAAATTATTAATAGTATTCTCAAACGTCATGAAGCTCAGCACTAGAGTCCTACTGCTGGTTGCCCCCGTGGTGCTGATGAGCGCGGCGGTATCTAGCTATAGCATCTACGTCAACCAAAAAGATGCGCTAATTAAACGTGAGAACAGTTATCTGCAACTCACGATGGAAAAGCTCGCCGGTCACTTTCGTCACTCCGTTGCATTACTCAACAGCTACTCACTTTCATTGACCAAAAGCGACATCATCCGTTACTACCTGACCCAACCCGAAAACCCCTATCGAGAAATGAATCTGATCAGCAATTTGCAGCTATCCGTCAAGCAGCTGCAAACCAGCGACGATGATTCGATTGCCGTCGCGATTCTCGATAGCGAACAAAACGTGGAGTTCTATTCGGACAACCAATCCGACCCGTTCGCAACGCTCGATGACAACGTGCGCGACTATGTTGAGCAGACCTACAACAATAGCGGCCAAACGCGCCATCTAGGGTTTGCAAAAAACTTCCAAGGCCAAAGCATTCTGATTCGTTATGATGTGCTCGACCAAAGCACCCTCAATGTGCCGTTGAGTTATAACAAGGAGCGGGTATTTTTTGTCGTGGTGGCTTTGACACTCGACAAATATGATCAGCTCAAACACATCATCGAATTTGATAACGACAGCAGCATTTTCTATGCCCCCAAGCCCATTTTTAAGTCTGGTTTAACCCAGTCGGTCGAGCTTAAACATGGCTTGTTCGCCGTGCTTGACCCAGCGCACTATCTACTGACCGAAAAATTGGCCAAAATCGAACATAAGCTACTGCTCTCGTTTGGTGCGTCCTCTTTGGTTACCGTGCTGATCTTACTGTTTTTACTTTATCGACATGTCATTCGTCCCATCACCCGCCTTGATCACCAATTGCAAGAGGTGGAGCAACACAAGCGACACAACATCGACAGGTTGGGCAGTGACAACGAAATTGGTCGCTTGTCGATGCGTTTTTACGACATGTATCGTGAGCTCGATTCGAGCTATCAAAAAACCAAGGCGATGGCAGAGAACGATCATTTAACTCAGTTGGCCAACCGCTACCAATTTCAGATGTGCGTTGAACGCAGCCTTTCCAATACTCTGGCCGTCACTCACGCATGGATTCTTTACATAGACCTCGATAACTTCAAGTACGTCAATGACAAGTACGGCCATCACATCGGCGATACGCTACTGGTCAATTTCGCCCAGCACCTGAAAACGCTGTGCGACCAACTGGAAAGCAATTTTGGCGTCAAGTCCCTCGCCTCTCGCCTTTCTGGTGATGAATTTGCCATATTTATTGCCGCTGGCAGACGAGGCGATTACGCGACCTACATCGCCAACGCGATTTTGCAACCGATTCAAAGCCATACTCACTCCCCTTTGGGCTCTTTCCCAATCACGGCCAGTATTGGTATCGCCTCCTACCCCGATGATGGTAAAGACTTGGCCAAGTTACTCTCCAATGCCGACACGGCCATGTATCAAGCCAAACGAGCCGGCAAAAACCAAGTGGCACCTTACTCGAAAGCGCTCGATGACGTGGTACGACGCAAAGAGAAAATTGAGCGCGCGCTGCGCAGTGGTGAGTACGACAAAGAGTTCACTTTGCTCTATCAGCCCTATTACAATCGCGATGGCAGTGAAATTCGCGGGGTCGAAGCGCTGCTGCGCTGGGAATCGCCTAAGTTGGGGCGGGTCGAACCCAGTGAGTTTATTCCAATCTCTGAGCAAACCGGCCTATTTGGCAGTATTGATCGTTGGGTGATTGAAGAAGCTTTCAAAGACTTTGCCGATATTCAGAGTAGCTTTGACGGCCCGGTTCAAGTCTCTATAAACCTGTCGTCAGCAGAACTCGACTCGTTACAACTCGCCCAGTTTATTCAGACAATGAGCGATAAGTATCACGTGATTCCTAGCTTGATCGATTTTGAAATTACCGAGACCTTTGCCTCAGACTCCCAGAGCTATCTACTGCTTCATGAGTTGTCAATTATGGGCTTTAAGCTCGCCATTGATGACTTTGGCTCTGGCTATACCTCCATCGTTCAACTGGTCGAGTACCCAGTGCAAAAGATCAAGCTTGATAAAGAGTTCTTAGCCACGCTAGTCAAAACCGATAACCGTAAAGTGATCAAACCCTTGGTTGATCTTTGCCACTCACAATCTATGATAGTCACCGCTGAGGGCATTGAGACGCAAGAGGATCACGAGTGGCTAGCCAGTTATGAATGTGACTATATGCAAGGCTATTACTTGTCTCCGCCTTTGACCTTAGCGCAGCTCAGCCTAATCCACTTAGCACCAGAAGAGGTTATTGATGACCGTGAAGAAGGTTATTGTCGCTTCGCTTAACCCGGCGAAGATCAACGCGGTAAAAAGTGCGTTTCTTGCCTCGTTTCCAAACCAATCGTTTGAATTCTCTGGCGTTAGCGTGCCAAGCGGCGTCGCTGACCAACCGATGAGCAATCAAGAGACGTACCAAGGTGCTCGCCAACGTGTGACCAACGCCAAGCAGGCAGTAGCAGATGCGGATTTCTATGTTGGGCTAGAAGCCGGTATTGAAGGACAAGTGACCTTTGCATGGATGGTGATTGAGTCTCAACAACAACGCGGCGAATCGCGTTCAGCGAGCTTGATGTTGCCACCGGTGGTCCTTGACAAGCTCAAAGACGCCAATGAACTTGGCGATGTGATGGATGAGGTCTTTGGCACTGAAAACATTAAGCAAAAAGGCGGCGCTATCAGCCTACTGACCCACGATTTGTTGACGCGCAGCTCCGTGTACCATCAAGCGCTTGTTTTGGCGCTCATCCCATTTATGAATCCAGACCACTTCCCGGTGAGTGGTAGGGAGTCTTAATCGGTCTCACCGCGCTCGAGCAGAGCCGCTAACGCGGCTTTATCTTGCGCGGATTTGGATTTGAGTTCATTCGAGCCGCGCGTGATGGTAGCTACCCCTACCCCCAGCATCTGACTGATTTGACGCTGTGACAATTCCCCCTTCAGTAACTCACGGAAAATATTGACCCGCGCGACCAACGCTTCCCTTTCATCGGGCGTCAGCAGCATCGTCAGTAGCATCTCATGCTGATGAGACTCACTGCTTTTGGCGACAAGGTCTAGGATCTGTTGCCACTCTTTGTACTCTGGTTCCATTGCGTTTACTTCAGTACGACCATTGATAGCGTCAATATTCCCAAGCTTTACCTTTGGATTCAAGCGTCACGGTCTCAGTACTTCGCTTGCAGCTCTTTTTGGCTCAAAAAGTGTCCGTCCTCACCCAACACTTCACGATAGTAAGTTTCAAACATCAAAATATTTTGCACATAGCCGCGCGTTTCCTTAAAGGGGATCGCTTCAATAAAAGCGAACACGTCCAGCTTACCGTCACTGCGCTCACGCCATGTTTTGACTCGATTCGGCCCCGCATTATACGCCGCAAACGCCAGAATGCGGTTATGGTCGTAATCGTCAAGCAGCCCTTTTAGGTAATGGCTGCCGATTTCGATGTTTTTGCCCACTTCGTACAGATCCGCACTGCCTTGATAAGTTAACTGATATTTTCTCGCCGTGTATTTGGCCGTGGACGGCATGATCTGCATAATGCCGCGTGCACCGACCGGCGAACGGGCCTCAACATCCATCGCACTCTCTTGGCGGGCCAGTGACATTAGGGTGATAGGATCAATGTTGTGCTTATCGCCATAGAAGTTGAACCACCAGCGATGCGCAATCGGGAAACGAATTTCTAGGTTATCCCACATTTTGGCCTGAATACTGGCAGTAACGGTCAAATGGTGCCAACCTTTGAACGATGCATAAGCGGCCAGCATCTCTCGCTGCGATTTATTGACCCGCCCAAGCAGCCATCGCCACTCACTTTTGGCCGCGGTAATTTTATCGCGATCAATCAACTCCTCGATCCGCACGAGAGTCGTCTCAAACGGCTCAACCAGCTCGGGCGCCAATGTAATGGTGGAGGTGGGATAGACAATCGAACGCTGAAGCGCTTGCGCGGCTGCCACGCTGTAGAAGTTTCGCTGACCAACAATAGCCTCTAAACGCTGATTCGCTTGGCTCATTTGACCGGCGGCCATTTCCGCTCTCGCGCGCCAATATTGCCAGCGGAGTGTCTCTTGATAACTCACAGGTAGTGCATCAAGCCAACGACTGACCGCTGGCCAGTCATCTTCACCTATCGCCAAACGGATGCGCCGCTCGAGCAAAGAGAGGTTAGCACTGTGCGCTATCACATCATCACGCCACGCGATCAGCTCCGGCTCGTCACGATTCATCAAACGAAAAGCAATAAAATCGGCCAAATTCTGCTGAGATTCGGTGGGTAGCGACACTGCCGCTATCACGTCACTGTACTCTTGCTGCGCTTTGACAACGTCACGACGCGCGAGCTTTTTCATGCCGCTACTAACTAACTGATGATAAAACGGTTCATCAGGAAACTGCGCTGCCGCCTTTGCCAAGGTTGCGGGATCGCGAAACAGCGATTGCGCTCGTTGTCCTGCTATTTTGGCTTGCTCACTCTCAAGTTGCTTGACCAAGTAGTTGAGTAAGCTGCCATTTCCAGAGTCAAACACGAGTAATACCCGATCGAGCACATCACGATCACTGCGTTGGCCATGCGTATCCCAAGCGGCAAAAAGCGGGTCACACGCATCCGCAATACTGGAACCGGATCGCCATAGCGTTTTCGCGCCTTGCCATGCTAACGCTTTGTTGCCTGTTTGGTAATGAGCCCAGTAATAGTGACACTGATAACTCTCGCCTCTCGGCAGCGCTGTCTGAAATTCAAGAAAGCGCTGCCATTGGTTATCTTTGGCTAAGGCGTCCAAATACGGTGCGCTGATACGCCCAGAAAAAGGCAGCGTTTTATAGCGCTCAATAAACTGGTTCACCTCTGCGGAGGAGCGATTTCCAATGTTGACTAAGAAAGCGCGATAATCGACGTAGGGCGTTAAGGGATAGTCGGCGATGTCGGGCCTTAGAGCCTGATAATCATCAACCTTTTTCTCATCGAGCAAATCTTGTGCTTGATCGTACAACGCTCGCTGAGTGGCGAGGTCGGCTACCGCTGAAGTAGCATAAGTGGCGCTGCCCACAACCGCACAAAACCAGACCGCGGTTCGAGAAAAGTAGGACAACAAACGGGAATCGCTCAGCGTCATAAAGCCTCATCCTTGAAGGGAAAACCTCTCTCTAAATTAACTCGATCCTCCCCCCTGCTGTAAAGAGCTCAGATGTAAATAATAATAAATTCACACAATAGTGACATTGAGTGGCAAGGCTTGACTGACGTTGAACCGATTTCCTCCCTCTCGGGAGTAACAAAACGCGTTCGCTTGGTATAAAATGACGAGTTACGTAGATTGAATAGTTAGGAACGATCGGCAATGGCTGAATACGTATATACCATGTCGCGCGTGAGCAAAGTGGTGCCACCAAAGCGACAAATTCTTAAAGACATCTCTCTGAGCTTTTTCCCTGGCGCAAAAATCGGTGTTTTGGGCCTCAATGGTGCTGGTAAGTCGACCCTACTACGCATCATGGCGGGTATTGATACCGACATCGATGGTGAAGCGCGTCCACAACCGGGCCTGAATGTCGGCTACCTGCCACAGGAACCTGTGCTCGATGAATCGAAAACGGTACGTGAAATCGTCGAAGAGGCGGTATCTGATGTCGCTGGCGCAATGAAGCGTCTGGACGAAGTCTACGCGGCTTACGCAGAACCCGATGCGGATTTCGATGCCCTCGCAAAAGAGCAAGGTGAGCTAGAAGCGCTGATTCAAGCCAAAGAAGGCCACAACCTCGAAAACGCGCTGGAGCGCGCCGCGGATGCACTGCGTCTGCCTGAGTGGGATCAAAAAATTGCTCATCTATCGGGTGGTGAACGCCGCCGTGTGGCGATTTGTCGCCTACTTCTTTCTAAGCCAGATATGCTGCTGCTCGACGAACCGACCAACCACTTGGATGCCGAATCCGTCGCGTGGCTAGAGCGTTTCCTTGTCGATTACACTGGCACCGTTGTGGCGATTACCCACGACCGTTACTTCCTCGACAACGCCGCAGGTTGGATCCTTGAATTGGACCGTGGTGAAGGTATTCCATGGCAAGGTAACTACACCTCATGGCTAGAGCAAAAAGACGCGCGTCTGCAACAAGAAGCGTCACAAGAGAAAGCACGTCAAAAGACCATTGAGAAAGAGCTGGAGTGGGTTCGTCAAAACCCGAAAGGCCGTCAATCGAAGTCTAAGGCGCGTATGGCTCGCTTTGAAGAGCTGCAAAGCGGCGATCGCCAAAAGCGTAACGAAACCAACGAGCTGTTTATTCCACCAGGTGAGCGTCTTGGCGACAAGGTGATTGAAGTCTCTAACCTGAGCAAGTCGTTCGACGGCCGCGTATTGATTGATGACCTGTCGTTCAGCATGCCAAAAGGGGCGATTGTCGGCATCATCGGTGCCAACGGTGCGGGTAAATCAACGCTGTTTAAGATGTTGAGTGGTGCAGAGCAACCAGATTCAGGCACTATCGAAATGGGTGAAACCGTCAAGTTGGCATCCGTCGATCAGTTCCGTGACTCGATGGACGATTCGAAAACCGTCTACCAAGAGATTTCGGAAGGCGCGGATATCATCAAGATCAACAACTTCGAAATCCCTGCTCGCGCGTACTGCTCTCGCTTTAACTTTAAAGGCAGCGATCAGCAGAAAGTGATTGGCGAGTTGTCGGGTGGTGAGCGCAACCGTGTCCACTTAGCGAAACTGCTTAAAGCGGGCGGCAACGTGTTGCTTCTCGATGAGCCAACCAACGACCTCGACGTGGAAACCCTACGAGCATTGGAAGAAGCGCTGCTTGAATTCCCTGGCTGTGCCATGGTGATCTCGCACGACCGTTGGTTCCTTGACCGTATCGCTACGCACATCATTGATTACCGTGATGAAGGCCAAGTGAACTTCTACGAAGGCAACTACACGGAATACATGGAATGGCTGAAAAAGACCTTGGGGCCTGAAGCAGCCGAACCACACCGTATCAAGTACAAGCGTATCGCCAAGTAATCGATTACCGCTTGATCTTTACCCAAAGGCCGCTAAGATTAGCGGCCTTTCATATTGAGGACGATAGCGACTCACTGATGGTTCGCGCCATCTCAGAGCATTGGGCCTGATGGGCAAAATATTCTGTTGAGTAGGTCAACAATGAGAAGGGTCGAGGGTTTGTCTTTATCGCTTGTCTGCTAGACTCAACACATAGTCATGGGAGAAGCAACAGATGAAAGAACGTCGCCGATTTTCACGGGTGGTTTATCAAGCCCCTGCCGTGTTAGTTCAAGGATCGCATCGTATTGACGCATCAATTCGTGATCTTTCTTTGCACGGTGTATTACTCGCATGTGATGCTGCCTCGACGCTGAGCCGCGAAGAGGACGTCAATGTACAATTTTCACTTCCAGGGAGTGATGTCGAGATTCAACTTGTCGCCAAGGTGGTTGGACTCAATAACAATATCATCCGTCTTGCGATCGATCATATTGATATTGAGAGTATCGGACACCTAAAACGCCTGGTCGAACTCAATGTTGGGGATGACGATCTTCTCCATAGGGATATTGAACATTTATCCGATTTAGGTGAAGAAGCCTAATAGAACCCATATGTCGAACAAAATTACTATTTCGATACCAGCGCCGGCTGGTATTTCGCGTTTTTACCTATCTCGTCGTGCTGTCGCGACCACATTGGCCCTAGCGGTTGTAGGTGTCATGGCCGCAGGCACTGGTGTATACACCTACTGGCAAACAAGCCAAAGCGAGCAAGCGGCGCTCACGCAAGCACTGGCAGCAGTGAGTGAAGAAAAGCGTCAACTCGAGCAGCTTTACAGCCAGCAGCAAGACGAAACCCATCAGTTGGTGCAAGAGCTTGAAGCGAAGAAGACTCAGATTAGCGTATTGGGTCGACGCGTGTACGATGTGGAAGCGGTGCTCGGTTTGGTTGATGACAATCAAGAAACACCACTGGAAGAAGTCCCACTGGAAAGCCGTATTGATGCTGCAGCAATAGACTCTGCGGTGCGTGCGACGATGTTTCGTCTGATCCCCAATGACTCACCGATGGAGTACCTGCGTGTCTCCTCGTCTTACGGGAGGCGCACAAACCCCATTACAGGGCAGCGCCATACACACACCGGGATAGATCTCACCTGCAAACCTGGTCAGCCTATCTATTCACCGGCCGATGGTGTGGTAGAAACCGTGCGACCGAGCAACAAAGGGTTTGGTAACTTCCTCACCTTACGTCACTCGTTTGGCTTTATGAGCTCCTACGCGCACCTTGCCAAGTTTAAAGTACGCAGCGGTCAGTTTGTCAGCAAAGGCGAGCAGATCGCCACTTGTGGCAATTCTGGCAACTCAACGGGTCCTCATTTGCACTACGAGATCCGCTTTTTAGGGCGAGCGCTCAACCCGCAATACACCATGGATTGGACCCCGGACAACTTCCACTACTTGTTTGAAAAAGAGAACAAAGTGAAGTGGGCTCCGCTGGTACAGTTGATTGATAACACCGTCAGACTGCAAGTGAGCTTGACGCAAAGCCCGTACGTTGATGACTCGGTCAATACCGTAAAAGCGGACGACTCGGAACCTGAGCACACCAGCGTGCAATAAGTACATGGGTGGTCGATGTGCAGATAAATGCAACGCGATCAAAAAAAGCTGCCTAGGCAGCTTTTTTTATAACAAGAATGTAGCTCAGCCACGATGAATCGCATCGTTCGCTTGCTTAAGTAGATTTTGGCTCTCATTCATAAACTGCTGAGAATGGTCTCCAAACCACTCGCTCACTTTGTTAAAACTGTCGACAAACGCTTGTTTGTCCTTACCTTCCAAAATTTCTAATGCCTCACCGAAACTGCGATGGAAGCGCTTAATCATCTCAATATTCTCTTGCGAAGAGAGGATGATGTCGCCATAGAGGTTGGGATCTTGCGCAAACAATCGCCCAACCATGGCCAACTCCAAACGGTAAATCGGCGAGCTCAGCGTCAGTAGCTTGTCCAAATTCGGATTTTCTCGGCTAAGGTGTAGGCCATAGGCAAACGAAGTAAAGTGGCGCAAAGCTTGGATCAGGGTCATGCCTTGATCGTGCTCTTTGGCATCAATTTGGCACAAACTCGCGCCCCAAATTGAAAATTGCTTGAGCAGCCACTGATACTGCTCTTCACCACGACCATCACAATAGACAATGACCTGCTTGGCTAAACTCGGCACATCAGGACCAAACATCGGATGCAAACCGACGACAGGGCCAGAGTGAATCGCCATCATCGCTTGCAGCGGCTTAGACTTAATCGAGGTGAGATCGCACAAAATACAGTCATGGGGCAGATTACCCAGTTTATCAATCACCCCTTGAGTGAGATGAATCGGCACTGTCACGACCACCATGCCCGCGTTGTGGAGGATCTCGTCCGCATTCGGCCAATCTTGACTACCAAGCACTTTGACGTGATAGCCCGACAAGGTAAACATGCGGCCAAACAGACGACCAAGCTGACCATTACCACCAACGATCACCACCGAACGTAGCTCTGGGTTCAAACACTTAAAGCCGGAGTCTTTTTCACTGGCGTAGGACTCACGCATAGTGCGGCGCAAAATGTCCTCAATCAACTGAGGAGGAACCCCGATCTTTTCCGCTTCGGCTCGGCGGGAAGCCAACATCGCCGCTTCGCGGTCAGGCGCATAAATGGGCAAACCGTGCTGGCTTTTTACCTCTCCCACTTTCTCTACTAATGCGAGGCGCTGCGCCAGTAAAGCTAATATCTGTTTATCGACTGCGTCAATCTCATCACGCAACCCGCTAAGTTCTACAGCCATCAATATCCCTTCGTATCCCTTTTTAACTTGCGAAGCATGACTTCGCTAAGCGGTCTTGTAGAAATGGAACCAGCTCTTTGTGAGCGTGACGTAATAGTGCCTCAGTTGCGTCCCAATTGATACACGCATCCGTGATAGAGACGCCGTATTTCATCTCACTTAGCGGGATGTCAGATGACTGGTTACCTTCATTTAGGTGACTCTCAATCATCAAACCAATAATTGACTTGTTGCCTTCACGAATTTGGTGAATCACATCTTCCGCCACCAGTGGTTGACGGCGGAAATCTTTGCGAGAGTTGGCGTGGCTACAATCCACCATCAACGAGGCGTCAAGACCCACTTTTGCCATGTCTTGCTCACATTCCGTTACGGAGACAGAATCGTAATTGGTCTGTTTGCCGCCTCGTAAGATCACGTGACCATTCGGGTTACCTTGTGTGGTAAGCAGCGCCACTTGGCCTTCGCTGTTGATGCCCATAAAACGGTGGCTTGAAGAGGCCGCTTGCATCGCGTTAATGGCAGTAGACAGGCTGCCATCGGTACCGTTTTTAAAGCCAATCGGCATCGAAAGGCCACTGGCCATTTCACGGTGAGTTTGAGATTCCGTCGTGCGGGCACCGATCGCCGCCCAGCTGAAGGTATCAGCGAGGTACTGTGGGCTGATAGGGTCGAGCGCTTCAGTGGCCAGTGGAATCTCCATCTCTGCCAGCTCCACCAACAGTTGACGTCCTACATGCAGGCCATGTTCAATATCAAAAGAGCCGTCAAGATGCGGGTCATTGATCAAACCTTTCCAGCCGACGGTCGTGCGCGGCTTCTCAAAGTACACACGCATCACAATGTAGAGTTGATCGCTGAGTTGCTCATTGAGCTTTTTCAGTCGCTGCGCGTACTCTTTTGCGGCATCGACGTCGTGAATAGAACAAGGACCACACACCACCAATAGACGGTGATCTTTTTTATGGATAATGTTGGCAACGGTTTGACGAGACTCTTGAATAAAACGGCGCGCTTTGTCACTCAGCGGCAGCTTCTCTTTCAACTGCTCAGGGGTAATTAGGACCTGCTCGTCCGTAATATTGATATTACTTAACTCACTCTTTTTCATCTCGCTCACCGTACACTTAAGTTTACATTCATTCTTATTTGGGTGCTTATACAAAGCAATAACGACAAAATAACAGAGTAAAAAAAGAATGCAACCGTAAACAATAAAAAACACAAAGTGTAAATAATTATATACACTCATTACTTTCTGAACGGAGCGGTCATTCTAAATCAAGAATGCCTTTCCGCCTCGGCGATACCTTTCCGCTGGCTTACGATATACACTATACAAAAACAGACGTACGGTGTGTTATGGACCTGATCCTCTCTTTGCTGCAACAAATGTGTGTCTATCTTGTGTTGGCTTATATGCTCAGCAAGACACCCATTTTTCTTCCTTTACTTAGCATCTCAAGTCGGCTGAGCCACAAGGTCAGTGTCTACATTCTCTTCTCATTATTTTGCATTATGGGCACCTACTTTGGTCTACAAATCAATGATGCCATTGCGAACACGCGCGCCATTGGTGCGGTTATGGGGGGTCTGTTTGGCGGCCCTGTTGTTGGCTTTTTTGTCGGTCTCACAGGGGGGCTACACCGATATACGTTAGGTGGCTTTACCGATTTAGCTTGCGCGATCTCCACCACGGCGGAGGGGCTTATTGGTGGTCTTCTCCACACCTATTTGCTGCGTAAAGGTCGCGGAGAGCAGCTTTTTAACGCCAGTGTGGTGTTTGCCATTACTTTGGTCGCCGAGGTAGTGCAGATGGTGATCATCTTGATTGTGGCGAAACCCTTTGATCAAGCTTACACACTCGTCTCGGCCATCGCTGCGCCTATGATCATCGCCAACTCGGTGGGGGCAGCCCTGTTTATGAGCATCCTTCACGACCGCAAAACCATCTTTGAGGAGTACTCGGCGACGTTTTCACGCCGAGCATTAAACATTGCCGAGCGCTCTGTCGGTATCCTCGCCTCCGGTTTTACCAGTCAGAACGCAGAAAAAATCGCCCGCATTGTCTATGAAGAGACCAACGTCGGCGCGGTGTCGATCACCGATAATGAAAAAATCCTCGCGTTTGTCGGTATTGGCGATGATCACCACAAACCGCAAACGCCGATCTCTTCACAAAGCACCTATGACGCCATCAACCAAAACAGCATCATCTACCTCGATGGCAGCGAGCGACCTTATCAATGCTCGCTCTCAACCACATGCAAGCTGGGCAGCGCCTTGATCATCCCGTTGCGCTCTGGTGATAAGGTGATCGGCACGATTAAGCTCTATGAACCCAAACGCAAACTCTTCTCCACCATCAATATGACGATGGCAAAAGGGATCGCGCAGTTACTCTCCAGTCAGATCCTCTACGGTGATTACCAACAGAAACAGACTCTACTCTCGCAGGCGGAAATCAAACTGCTGCACGCGCAGGTCAATCCGCACTTTCTGTTTAATGCATTAAACACCATCAGTGCCGTTATCCGTCGCGATCCAGCCAAGGCGCGTGAACTGATTCAGCATTTGTCGCAGTTCTTTCGCAGTAACCTCAAGCAAAACATCGCCAGTGTGACACTCAAAGAGGAGCTCGCGCACGTCAACGCCTACCTAACGATCGAGAAAGCGCGCTTTGATGATAGGTTGGAAGTGGAAATCGACATTGACGACGCGTTACTCAATCTGCAAGTCCCCACCTTTACTTTGCAGCCTTTGGTGGAAAATGCGATCAAGCATGGTATCTCAAACTTGCTCGAGGGCGGGCATGTGCGGATATACAACGAAACAACGCCACAGGGCGAAAGGATTGTGGTGGAAGACAACGCCGGCAGTTATCAAGAACCCGAGCCAGGCCACCTAGGATTAGGGATGCAAATTGTCGATAAACGGCTCACCAGTAAATTTGGCCGTGGTTCAGCGCTCAATATTGAGGTAAAACCCAACCAATTAACACAAATGAGCTTTATCATACCTCGCCCTTTGAAGGTAGCGTAGAACCGATGCGGATTGATAAGTAATGCGGATTGATGAGTAAGGACGATACATGCTGACAGCACTAGTCATTGATGACGAGCGATTTGCCCGCGAAGAGCTGACCCAATTGCTTGAAGAAACGGAATGTGTGACCGTCATAGGTGAAGCAAGCAATGCCATTGAGGGGCTAAAGAAGATCAACCAATTGAGGCCAGATGTGGTCTTTCTCGACATTCAAATGCCGCAAATCACAGGGATTGAGCTTTTGAGCATGCTCGACCCCGACACCATGCCCAAGGTGGTATTTGTCACCGCGTATGATGAGTTTGCCATTCAAGCGTTTGAGGACAATGCGTTTGACTACTTACTCAAGCCGGTTGAGCCCTGTCGTTTGGGAAAAACCATCAAACGACTTAAACACACAGAGCCCCGCCCGCACCCATCCGCTTTGGCGCCTGAGGCGCTGAGTCAAATTCCCTGTATCGGTTTGAACCGCATCGTGATCATCCCAACGCAAGAGGTCGAATTTGCTTACAGCGATATTTCGGGCGTCCATGTACAAACTCGGCATCAAAAAGCGACCTCTCAATTGACGTTAAAGGTGCTGGAAGAAAAAACCCCGCTGGTACGCTGCCATCGCCAGTTTCTCGTCAACTTGAAAACCATCAAGGAGATCAAGTTGCTCGAAAACGGCCTTGCGGAGATCTACACCGTTAGCGGTTACCCGATTCCAGTCAGCCGCCGCTATTTAAAAACACTCAAAGAGCGGCTCGGTTTTCACTGATCCAGCATGCGCTTCATGGCTTCGGAGGCTTGCTTCCACTCATCACTCCGGGTCAGTTCACTGAGCGTAAATCGCTGGGTTTTGAGTAGCGTGTGTGCCTTAGGCACTGCCTGAATGGTCAAGCCATCCAATACTTGCACTTGTGCATCGCGCTGATTGCACACCAAAACCATATCGCACCCCGCTTGAAGCGATTGCTGCGCGCGCTGTGCAGGCCCCCCCATAACCGCTGCGCCTTCCATGGTCAAATCATCAGAAAAGACAATGCCATCAAAGCCCAGTTGCTGACGCAATACCTGCTGCAACCAATAACGTGAACCGCTGGCGGGCTGATCGTCATAGTGAGGGTAGATCACGTGCGCCGGCATCATGGCATCCAATACTCCAGCGTCGATGTGCGCCTTAAAGACTTGCATATCGAGTTCAAAAATCGAACTGCGCTCATCAATCGGTGTTTCAAGATGAGAGTCAGCAATCACACCACCATGGCCTGGGAAGTGTTTGCCTGTCGTGGCCATACCTAGCGTCTTCATCCCCTGCATAAACGCTCGGCTATGACGAATGATGCTCTCCACATCGTCACCGAATGCCCGGTTACCAATCGCACGGCATTCATGCCCTTTATCCAGAACTGGCGCGAAACTTAAATCGATATCGTGCGCGATCAATTCAGCGGCCATCAGCCAGCCGCCCCAACGGGCCAGTTGCTCCCCATTCTTATGCTCGGCGTACGCTTGAGCGTGGGGAATGGAAGAGAACCCATCGCGAAAACGCTGTACGCGGCCCCCTTCTTGGTCCACGCCGATCAAGATAGGTCGTTTCGCCGCCTGTCGAATAGACGCGGTCAGCGCTTGTAACTGCTCGCTATCGTGATAATTGCGTGTGAACAGAATCACGCCCCCGACGGTGGGATGGCGCAAAATTTCTCGGTCTTCAGCGGTCAGTTCGTACCCCGCCACATCTAGCCATAATGGTCCCATGTCAATTGACTCCAGTCCATGGTATTTTTCTCTATGCTGCCGAGAGTATTAGGATTATTCTCGGTTTACAATGGAAAGCATGTCGGCGAAGCGAAAATTTGACCATGAGCGAAAAAGCGTTATATATCGGGATCATGTCAGGCACGAGCCTGGACGGTGTGGACTGTGCCCTTGTCGAGATTGATGACCAAAGTGTCACGCTGCGCGATGCACTCGACTACCCCTACCCTGATCATCTACGCCAAAAAGTGCTGGCGATGTGCCTTGGTCAGCCGACCCGATTAGACGAGATTGGCGCGCTCGACCATCAGTTAGGCCACCTTTATGCCGATGCAGCGCTAGCGCTCTTAGCGAAATCTGGCACTAAAGCCCGTGATATCGCTGCAATTGGCAATCACGGTCAAACCGTGTTTCATCAACCCAGCAGCCCGACTCCCTTTACCACCCAGCTCGGCGACGCCCATATCATTGCAGCCAAAACGGGTATCGACACGATCGCCGATTTTCGTCGAAAAGACATGGCGCTCGGTGGGCAAGGCGCGCCCTTGGTGCCGGCTTTTCACCAAGCCCTGTTTCCTGTGACAGATTCTAGCGTAGCGGTTCTCAACATCGGCGGCATCGCCAATATTTCGCTGATTCGGCCAGGCAAACCCGTCATCGGTTACGATACCGGGCCGGGCAACATGTTGATGGATGCGTGGTGTGACAAACATCGCGGCGCCCCATTTGATAAAGACGCGCAATGGGCACAGCAAGGTCAAGTACATCCCCCTTTACTTGACGCTTTACTAACCGATCCCTACCTCACCCAACCTGCCCCGAAAAGTACCGGGCGAGAACATTACAACCTGCCTTGGCTGATGGCACAACTCACTCCTTTTTCACTGCCCACCGAAGACGTGCAGCGTACGTTGTGTGAGTTCACCGCCGTTAGCATTGCCAATGAAGTCACACGATACGCCGAAGGCCCCCATCCTGAGTTGCTGGTGTGCGGCGGCGGTGTTCGCAATCCGCTGTTGATGCGCAGACTGGCCGCATTATTGCCACAATGGCAAGTGTGCTCCACAAGCGATAAAGGGGTCGACAGTGATAATATGGAAGCGATGGCGTTTGCTTGGCTAGCCTATCGCCGCCTACATGGATTACCGAGTAATTTACCCGATGTCACCGGTGCTCAGCGCTCAGCCTCGCTTGGCGTGATGTACTGGGCAGAAAAATAGGAACACTATGACTAACGATGCTTTGATTGCCGCCTTGTCTCATCTTGTGTCTGAAGGGCGCAACCCTGACACCATGGACATTGACCTACAACCGTCGATTGAAATCGTCAAACGCTTAAACCAACAAGATAAGAGCGTACCGCTTGCCGTGGAGAAAGTGCTGCCCGAGGTGGCTCAAGCGGTCGACAAAATCGTCGAGGCGTTTCAAGTCGGTGGTCGATTGATCTATTTGGGCGCGGGTACCAGTGGCCGCCTTGGTGTGCTTGATGCCTCCGAATGCCCGCCCACCTTTGGCGTATCGGATCAGATGGTGCTCGGCTTAATTGCAGGCGGCCAAGACGCCATGTTTAAAGCCAAAGAAGGTGCGGAAGATGACCCGCAGCTTGGCGAAAGTGACTTGCAATCCCTCAACTTAACTCCAGGTGATGTGGTGGTGGGCATTGCTGCCAGTGGTCGTACACCTTACGTCATCGGTGCGCTGACCTACGCCAATGAGTTGGGCGCAACGACCGTTGCACTCTCTTGCAATCCTGACTCCCCCATTGCCGAGATCGCAGAGATTGCGATAAGCCCAGTCGTGGGGCCAGAAGCGCTGACGGGTTCAACGCGGCTAAAATCCGGCACGGCGCAAAAGTTGGTGCTCAATATGCTGACCACCGCCAGTATGATCCGACTTGGAAAAAGCTATCAGAATTTGATGGTAGACGTAAAAGCCACCAACAAGAAGTTGCTAGCGCGAGCGACACGCATCGTCATGCAAGCGACAGATTGTGATA
This sequence comes from Vibrio sp. R10-SG-ISO4, assembly GCF_059834135.1. Lineage (NCBI taxonomy): Bacteria > Pseudomonadati > Pseudomonadota > Gammaproteobacteria > Vibrionales > Vibrionaceae > Vibrio > Vibrio sp. R10-SG-ISO4. The sequence continues at coordinate 132,079 of NZ_JCBDHJ010000020.1, read as the reverse complement.
AAGCACAGGCCACAAGTACGCTCGAAGAGACCGAGTTTGATGTCAAACTGGCCATTTTAATGATTCTAACTGGGCTGGGTATTCAAGAGGCTCGTGAGCAGTTGCATTACCAACAAGGCTTTCTGCGCGCGGCCGTCGAGAAACACCAGTAGCGCGCAGGGTTATTCAGTAAAGGGCGATTCAGTAAAGGATTATTGAATGTAAGAGTAAACACGGTGCACTCGATCGTGGATGAACCTTGCTTATCCATCATCAATTATTGTATTCGTCCCAGCCTCGCTTCCACTCCATGCGAAACTGCTGGGCAAACTCGGTGCCTTCACAGGCACCTTGGTAATATTGGCCTGATAATCCAATCTGGTAAGCAAAATTGGGGTTACAGTACTCTTGTACACCCTCGCCATAGCCTTGATCGTAATCGTGCTGTTTAACAACGCCCAAGCTAGACAGCTCTTTGAGCGTGCGTTGGCTATTCCCTCGCACACCATCTTGATAGCCGATTTCATACCAATCGCCCTGCTGGGCAAGCTGTTCCACAGACGCACTGCAACCAATGAGTAGCGCGATAGCACTGAATGAAGTGACACTGAAAAGCGTCGTCAGTCCGATTCTCACTCGATATCCTTTTTGATGATGATTATTAGTAGCTAGACACACCTACTACACCACTAAAGCCGATAAATAGCCACTCCCGCCGCGAAAAAACCACTCATTACCCATACAGACCACTTAACTCACCAAACAACCACTGACCTAACCAGCACACGAAACTCGCCAAACAGCGGAGTAACATACAGGGTGTATCAATAAAACTAACACTAAGGAACGAGCTATGTTGTGGTTTTTAACCTGTGTCGCCGCACTCATCGGCGGGTACTTTATCTACGGCGCTTTCGTCGAAAAAGTATTCGGAATCAATGAAAAGCGTCAGACGCCAGCCCATACCAAAGCGGACGGTGTCGACTATGTGGCCATGTCCACCCCTAAAGTTTATCTAGTCCAACTTCTTAATATCGCTGGTGTCGGCCCGATTTTTGGTCCGATCATGGGTGCGCTGTACGGCCCTGCTGCGATGCTGTGGATTGTCATCGGTTGTATCTTCGCCGGCGCTGTCCATGACTACTTCTCAGGTATGCTGTCGATTCGTAATGGCGGTGCTTCCGTACCGACGATTACCGGTCGCTACCTAGGTAATGGCGCCAAACATTTCATGAACATTTTTGCCATTGTCTTATTGCTGCTTGTGGGTGTGGTCTTCGTTTCTGCGCCAGCCGGTATGATCACCAATTTGATCAACGACCAAACAAGCCTCAGTGTCAGCATGACGACCATGGTGATTGCGATTTTCGCCTACTACATCATCGCGACTATCGTTCCGGTAGATAAGATCATTGGTCGTTTCTACCCACTGTTCGGCGCGCTACTTATCTTTATGTCTGTCGGCCTCATGACAGCAATCGCCTTCTCTAGCGAGCATACTGTCATGGGTGATTTCCAAGTCTCTGACATGCTTAGTAACCTCAACCCGAATGACATGCCGCTCTGGCCTGCACTGTTTATCACCATCGCATGTGGCGCTATTTCAGGTTTCCACGCCACTCAGTCACCACTGATGGCACGTTGTATGGAAAACGAGAAAAACGGTCGCTTTGTTTTCTACGGAGCCATGATCGGTGAAGGTGTGATTGCCCTCATCTGGTGTGCGATTGCGCTTTCATTCTTCGGTTCGCTAGAGTCACTGTCAGAAGCAGTGAAAAACGGTGGCCCAGGTAACGTTGTCTACAGCGCCTCTTTTGGTCTGCTTGGCGTCTTTGGTGGCATCATCGCCTTCCTAGGTGTGGTGATTCTGCCTATCACTTCCGGTGACACTGCGTTTCGTTCGAGCCGTCTGATCTTGGCTGAGTACTTCAACATGGAACAGAAAACACTGCGCAACCGCCTACTGATGGCCTTGCCTCTGTTCGTGATTGGTGGCGTGTTGACTCAAGTAGACTTCGGTATCATCTGGCGCTACTTCGGTTTTGCAAACCAAACCACTGCGGTGATGATGCTTTGGACAGCGTCGGCGTATCTGCTTCGTCACAACAAACTGCACTGGATTACCACAGTACCAGCGGTCTTCATGACCACGGTATGTGTCACCTTTATCTTAAACAACAGTACGCTAGGCTTTGGTCTGCCGATTCAAGTGTCTACCATTGCGGGTATCCTATTCGCACTGGCCGTGACCGTGTACGTGATTAAAACCTCAAAAGGCAAAGGGGAATCTGAGCTTGCGGATGAAAAAACGCCGCAAACCGTCACCAAGACTGCCTAATTCAATCCACCTTCGCTTCGCACTGCTGGCCTGAATGGCCAGCCAAAGAAAAGGCTCCTAATGGGAGCCTTAGTTATGTTTCTGCTGGTTGGATTAGCGCGAGAGCCGTCCGTTGCCTTAATCGACTTGTTTGATCTGCAACTCTTTCGGCACTTCAAAGAACATGTTCTCTTCGCGGCCTTGGATCTCTTCGATCTCTTTTGCGCCGCCAAGGGTCTTAATGCGATCAAGGATTTGGTTCACCAACTCTTCAGGGGCTGATGCCCCAGCCGTGACGCCGACTTTCGCTTTACCTTCTAACCATTGCGGCTGCACATCTTCAGGGCAATCGGTCAAGTAACCAGGGGTACCCAGCTTTTCCGCCAACTCTTTGAGGCGAGTGGAGTTCGAGGAGTTTTTCGAACCCACAACAATCACCACATCCACATCTTGCGCCATTTCACGCACCGCATCTTGGCGGTTCTGGGTTGCGTAGCAGATGTCGTCTTTGCGCGGTCCTTGAATATCGGGAAACACGCGACGCAGCTCATCAATCACATCGGCGGTTTCATCCACCGATAAGGTGGTTTGGCTGACATAGTGAAGATGCGAAGGGTCTTTGACTTTCGCCTTCAACGCCATCACATCACTTGGGGTCTCAACTAAGTACATGCCCCCTGTTTGACTGGCATACTGGCCCATGGTGCCTTCCACTTCAGGGTGACCGGCGTGGCCGATGAGCACCACTTCCATGTTCTTGCGGCTCGCTCTCGCCACTTCCATATGGACTTTTGTCACCAAAGGACAGGTGGCATCAAACACAGTCAGAGCACGTTCTTTGGCCTCTTTGCGTACCGCTTGCGACACGCCGTGAGCGGAGAAGATGACGATGTTGTCATCAGGCACTTCACTCAGTTCTTCAACGAAGACGGCCCCACGTTGCTTTAAGCCTTCAACCACAAATCGGTTGTGTACCACTTCATGGCGAACGTAGATTGGCGGTTGATACATCTCCAATGCACGCTCAACTATGCTGATTGCGCGATCAACACCAGCACAAAAGCCACGGGGGTTCGCTAACAGAATTTTCATTTCATTGCTCATCGAGTCATCGTCTTCAATTGGGCAGTTATTCTACTGATAAAATTTCAACTTCAAAAGTCACATCTTGCCCAGCTAATGGGTGGTTGAAATCCACCGTGACGGAGTCGCCCGCGATTTCAGTGATGATGCCGGGGATTTCCATGCCATCAGGGCCTGAAAATGCCATGATGGTGCCCACTTCAACTTCAGCATCCCCAACGAATTTTGTTCGGTCCATGTGATGAATGTTATCTGGATTGGGCACGCCAAATGCATCGCTAGCGGCGAGCTCTATCGATTTGCTGTCCCCTTGCTTGAGACCAAGCAAACATTGCTCAAAATTATCACTCAAACTGCCATCACCAATCACTAACTTGGCGGGCTTGCCCATGTTGTGGGTACTGTCGGCAACAGAGCCATCTTTCATCTTGATGGTAAAGTGCAGCGTTACTGCGCTGTCTTGGGCGATTGTCATCTCGTTACGGCTTCCTTGTTATTGTCATTCTTCGGTCTCACTCTGCGACCACTTTTCTCGTTCTGCGTCCAGTTTCTAGCTCTGCGTCCAGTTATAGTAAAAAGCGCCGCCCGAATCAACGGACGACGCCTAAGGTTATTGCTGTCACAGACCTTTACGACTCATGCTTGGCTCTTTTTGCTACGAAAACCGTCCAAAATGATCATCGCGGCGCCAATGCAAATGGCACTGTCTGCCAAGTTGAACGCAGGCCAATGGTAATCACCCCAGAAGAAATCGAGATAATCGACCACAAAGCCGTGGACTATACGATCAAAAACGTTCCCTACCGCACCACCAATAATCAGCGCGTAGGCGATGTTGTTCCACTTTTCTGTGCTCGGCAGCTTGCTCATCCAGTAGCTAAGTAGCCCCGTCACTATCACCGCGATCGCAGTAAAGAACCAACGCTGCCAGCCAGCCTGATCACTCAAGAAACTGAATGCCGCGCCATAATTATGAACGTACAGAAGATTGAAGAAGGGTAAGACTTCGATACGATTTGCCCAGCCATACCCCATGTTGTCCATCACCAACAATTTAATCGCAATGTCTGCGACAAAAATCACCAATGCCAACCACAGCCAGCGCAGGCCAGATTGTTTTAATGTCAATGCGTGCTCACTCATGCTCTTACCTAAAAACAGCCCCAGTGTATACTGGGGCTGTTTATTTGACTTACAGTTCAATGAATTACGCGAATTTACGCGTTTCACCATCGCCTTCTACGTTGGAGACACAGCGACCACAAATGGCTTCGTGACCCGCAATCGTGCCCACGTCTGGCGTGTGGTGCCAACAGCGATCGCACTTCTTCGCATCAGTGGCATGCACTTCAACGAACAAACCGTCCAGCTCTGTTGCTTGCGCCGCATCGCTTTTCTCGCTCAGTGGTTTCACCACAGCAGCAGAGGTCAGGAGTACGAATCGAAGTTCATCTTCCAGCTTATTGATTTTCGCGGCCAACGCGTCGTCTGCGAACAGCGTAACTTCCGCTTGTAATGAACCACCGATGGTTTTCTCTTTACGTGCATCTTCAAGCAGCTTGTTCACGCTACCGCGAACGGCTTGAATGTCCGCCCAAAACGCGTTGTTGAGCTCTTCACCTTGTGCAAGACCAAACAGGCCATCAAACCATTCGCCGGTAAAGACGAACTTGTCGCGTGACTCACCGCTTGGCAAAGCACTTGGCATTTCATTCCAAATTTCATCGGCAGTGAATGACATGATTGGTGCCATCCAGCGAACCAAAGCTTCGACGATGTAGTACAGCGCCGTCTGACAGCTGCGTTGAGCGTGACCACCACGTTTCGCCGTGTATTGACGGTCTTTAATCACGTCTAGGTAGAATGAGCCCATCTCGATAGAACAGAACTGCATCAGACGCTGTGTCACCGCGTGCGTGTTGTACTCGCCGTACGCTTTTACAATCTCTTCTTGCGCCGCCAATGCGCGACCCACAGCCCAACGGTCCAGTGCCACCATCTCTTCTGCTGGCACAATGTCTGTCGCTGGGTTAAAGCCACTGAGGTTCGCTAAGAAGAAACGCGCAGTGTTACGAATACGACGGTAGGCATCCGCTGAACGTTTTAGAATTTCGTCTGAAACCGCCACTTCACCTGTGTAATCTGTCGATGCGACCCAGAGACGCAGAATATCTGCACCCAGTTTGTTGGTCACATCTTTCGGTGCCACAACGTTACCGATGGATTTCGACATTTTACGGCCTTGACCGTCAACCACGAAACCGTGCGTCAATACTTGTTTGTATGGCGCTTCGCCTTTCATCGCTATCGATGAAATCAGTGAAGACTGGAACCAACCACGGTGCTGGTCTGAACCTTCAAGGTAAAGGTCTGCACTGTTGCCGTTGTACTCTTCACGAGCATCAACCACTGAGTAGTGGGTGACACCAGAGTCGAACCATACGTCTAGCGTATCCAGTACTTTTTCGTAGTGATCGGCTTCTTCGCCAAGCAGTTCTGAAATCTCCAGATCCCACCAAGCCTGAATGCCTTTCTGTTCAACAAGCTGAGCGACTTTCTCAACCAGTTCAATCGTATTTGGATGAAGCTCTGCGGTCTCTTTATGTACAAACAGAGCAATTGGCACACCCCAAGTACGTTGACGAGAGATACACCACTCCGGACGACCTTCAATCATACCTTCAATACGGCTTTGGCCCCACTCTGGCATCCACTCAACACCCTTGATGGATTCCAGCGCCTTAGCACGCAGACCAGCTTGATCCATCGACACAAACCACTGTGGAGTCGCGCGGAAGATGATGGGCGTTTTATGACGCCAGCAGTGTGGGTAACTGTGCTCGTAAGCATGGTGATGAAGAAGTGCGCCTTTCTCTTTCAGCGTTTCCACCACGGCATCGTTCGCTTTGAAGACGTGTTGACCGGCAAAAAGCTCGGTATCCGGTAGGTAAACACCGTTTGAACCTACTGGGTTTGCCACTTCTAGGTTGTACTTGTTGCCCACAGCGAAGTCTTCTTGACCGTGACCAGGCGCAGTGTGTACCACACCCGTACCCGACTCAGTAGTCACGTGATCGCCAAGGATAGCTGGCACAGTGAAATCGTAGAACGGATGTTGGAATTGAGTCAGTTCAAGATCCGCACCTTTCGCAAAGCCTAGGTTGTGGAAATGCTCGATACCAGCACGGTCCATCACGTCTTTCGCCAGTTCAGCGGCGACGATGATGCGCTCTTTTGTTTCGCCTTCAACTTGAATAAGGACATACTCTAGATCGTCACGTAGACACACCGCGCGGTTCGCCGGCAACGTCCACGGCGTGGTCGTCCAAATAACAATCGAAATCTCACCTTCGCCTTCGTGGCCTTCATTGAGGTTAAACTTCGACAGCAGTGCAGCTTCATCCGCCGCTTTAAAGCGCACATCAATAGAAGGAGAGACTTTGTCTTTGTATTCCACTTCCGCTTCCGCAAGCGCACTGCCACAGTCTGTACACCAGTGAACCGGTTTAAAGCCTTTTAGCAGGTGGCCATTGTCGGCAATCTTACCCAACGCACGAATGATGTTTGCTTCTGTCGCAAAGTCCATGGTGCGGTATGGTTTGTCCCACTCACCCATGATGCCTAAGCGCTTAAAGCTCTCTTTTTGACCTTCTACTTGGCCCTGTGCGTATTGACGACACTTGTCACGGAACTCCGCCGCCGATACTTTTTGCCCAGGCTTACCCACTTTCTTTTCCACCATCAATTCAATAGGTAGACCGTGGCAGTCCCAGCCAGGGATATAAGGCGCATCGAAGCCGGAAAGCGTCTTCGATTTAATAATAATGTCTTTAAGAATCTTGTTTAGTGCGTGACCAATATGAATGTCACCGTTGGCGTATGGAGGGCCATCGTGTAGAACGAAAGATTTTTTGCCTTTCTTCGCTTTACGGATTTCACCGTAAAGGTCTTCTTTATACCAACGCTCGAGCATTTCTGGCTCACGGTTCGCCAGGTTGCCGCGCATTGGAAACCCTGTTTCAGGAAGGTTCAGGGTATCTTTATACTCACTCATCGATTCTTAATTCCGTTGTGTTGGGCGAAAGTTAGACATTAGGCCAAACGGTGGACTAAACCGTTTAGCGGTTATGCTGACGCAGCCACACCCTTGCTGCCTCAGCATCCAATTCAATTTGTTGTTTTAAAGCGTCGAATGACTCAAATTTATGCTCATTGCGCAGCTTATGTAAAAGTACGATTTCTAGCTGCTTGCCATACAAGTTGGCTTGAAAGTCGAATAAATGCACTTCGAGTTGTTGCCGAACTCCGTTGACGGTCGGGCGATTGCCTATGTTGGCCACGCCGCCAATCGGCTGCGTGCCTAGACCTCGTGCCTCAACGACGTAAACGCCAGAGACCGGCGATACGCAACGTTTCAAAGGGATATTTGCGGTAGGAAAACCTATCGTTCTTCCCAATTTTCGGCCGTGGGATACACGCCCACTAATACTGTAATCGCGTCCAAGCATCGTCGCGGCAAGCGCTAAGTCATCTTTTGCAAGCGCATCACGAATCAAGGTGCTGCTGACACGGTCGGTTTGCAGACAAAAGCTTTGCGTACTCACCACTTCAAAACCGTGGATTTTACCCGCTAGTTTCAGCATCTCAAAGTTACCAAGACGGCCGCGACCGAAGCAAAAATCATCGCCTACGACCAGAAACTTAACACCCAAACGCTTGACCAACAAGTCGCTAATAAACTCGTCAGCCGTCAGGTTGGCAAACTCTTGATTAAAGTTCACGCATAGCAGTCGCTCAAGGCCCAATTTGCTTAACTGGACAAATTTGTCACGCAGACGCGTTAAACGCGCTGGCGCATTGTGCTTGGCAAACAACTCCAATGGTTGCGGATCAAAAGTCATCACGGTTGACGGCAAGCCTAGCATGCTCGCTTGTTGCGACACTTGACGCAGCACAGCCTGGTGGCCTAAATGTACGCCGTCGAAGTTTCCTATCGTCAACACACACCCATAATGCTGGGCTTTGATGTTATGAATCCCTCGAATTAATTCCATTGGACGTTGATAAAACCTGTGTATTTGTGATTACTAAAGCGTGAAACTGACGGATTATATACTAATCCGCGTTACTCTGTCGCTGCTTTTAAATCTTTTGCTCGCACGCCCATCACCAGTAGTGACAATAGGTAAACCCCTGCGCCAAGACCGATTAACAACGCCAGTGACACCACTCTGTCACTAAGGCTCCACTCCAGCCACACCGACATGCTGTCCAGTTGTGAACTTATCGCCGCGACCATCAAACCGCCGGCAACGATAAGCTTGCCAACAAACCACCACGTTCTACTGGTCAATTGGTAGACCCCCGCGCGATGCAAGCCTCGGTAGAGCAGCGCCATATTGACAAACGCAGAGAGCGCGGTCGCCATAGCAAGGCCCACATAACCATAAAACCAAGCAAAAATGGCGTTAAACACCATGTTGGAAACCATGGCGATGATGCCGTATTTGACCGGCGTTTTGGTATCTTGACGCGAGTAGTAACCAGGAGCTAACACCTTGATAAGCATAAAGTTCAGCAACCCTGAGGCATACGCCACCAGAGACAGCGAGGCAAACTGGACGTCTTGCGCTGAAAACTCACCGCGCATGAATAGCACCATCAGCATCGGTTTGGCCAGCACCATCAACCCTAGCATTGCCGGGATCCCAAGTAGCGTGACCATTCTTACCCCCCAATCCATGGTGTGGGCAAACCCTTCACGCTGCTCGTCAACGTGTTTGCGAGATAGCGCCGGCAAAATAACGGTCGCAATGGCAATGCCAAACAGGCCGAGAGGAAATTCCAGCAATCGATCCGAATAGTAAAGCCAACTGATCGAGCCTGTTTGAAGAAAACTGGCAATAAAGGTATCAAACAACAAGTTGATTTGACTGACCGATACCCCAAAGAGCGCAGGGATCATCAAGGTGCGAATTTTCACGACCCCGGGATCACGCCATCCCCACTTGGGCTTGACCATCACACCGGCTTTAATAAGAAACGGCAGTTGAAAAAGAAACTGGACTAAACCGCCCAAGAACACCCCAATCGCCAGGCCAATTTCAGGCTGCGCCAATTGAGGGGCGATCCACCATGCCGAAGCGATGATCATTACATTGAGAAACACCGGGGTAAAAGAGGAGACCGCAAACTTACCGAGCGTATTGAGGATCGCGCCAGACAACGCAACAAAGGTGATGAACCATAAATAAGGAAAGGTAATTTTGAGCATCAGACTGGCCAGCTCAAATTTTTCTGCCGATGGTCCGCCACTCAGCCAATCGAGAAACCAGCCAAAACCAAACAGAGCCGTGACAACACCCGAGCCCAACACACCAAGCAGTGTCACAATAGAAACAATGACGCCGAGCGTTCCGGCCGCGCGGGCAATCAGTTGGCGGGTTTTCTCCTCATCACCACTGGCGTGATATTCGGTCAATACCGGCACAAAGGCTTGAGAAAACGCGCCTTCAGCAAACAGGCGGCGTAAAAAGTTGGGAATTTTATTGGCGAAGAAGAAGACATCAGCACTCGCCCCTGCCCCCATCAAATTTGCGACCACGACGTCGCGCACAAGGCCCAACACTCGAGAAATCAATGTCATAGCACTGACAATCATGCCTGATTTTAAGAGACGTTTACTCACGACTACCTCAAGAACTCGCTCATACTAACAATTCAGTGCTTGGGTTATTAGGGAATAACTCATTGAGAGCAGATTAGTATTAGCATTGAAAAAAAAATACTGATAGAATCCCCGCCATCTTAACCGTGAAGACCTTTCTAATCCAAAATTTGTTTGGCTGCGATGGGTTTTTGCACAAATCATTTGACATTTAGGCGCAAATGAGGGATATTCCTCGCCCTTAAATTGTCACCGAACTAAAGTTTTTGGGAGTTAGACCCTTGGCAAATAGTAAATCTGCTAAGAAGCGCGCTATCCAAGCTGAGAAACGTCGCCAGCACAACGCTAGCCGTCGTTCTATGATGCGCACTTACATGAAGAAAACTGTTGCTGCTATCGAAGCAGGCGACAAAGCTGCTGCAACTGAAGCATTTGCTGCAGTTACACCAATCCTAGACCGCATGGCAACTAAAGGCCTTATTCACAAGAATAAAGCTGCTCGTCATAAGTCTCGTTTCGCTGCTGCAATCAAAGCTCTATAATAGAACTCTGATTTCCCAGTGAAGAAAAAACCGGCTATTGCCGGTTTTTTTATATCTGAAATTTGTCGAACCTTACACCAGTTCTTGTGGTAAGCCATGCATCAAGAACAGTAAAGATGGTGCAACAGCTCGATCATCTTCTTCACTTCTTCGCTGAGAAGAGTGTAATACACCGTCTGCGCTTCTTTGCGCGTCACCACGAGTTCATCACGACGTAGCCACGCTAAGTGCTGAGATAACGCAGACTGACTTAGCTGCAACTGCGCGGATAGCTCCCCAACCGACAGCTCTTGGTTATGCAAAAGACACAAAATCTGCAAACGTCTTTCGTTCGCCATCGCTTTGAGTAAGACAACTGCTTGAGCAGAGTTCTTTTCCATCTCTTCCAGATTCATCACTACCTACCCCTAAACCCGATGAGCAAAGAAGCCCTCACTTCCCGCACGTGATACTCTTTTATCGCTGTTTCGGCCCATTTGCCGCAGGCTGCTGATAGTAATCTAAATAAGAACAGTAATCTATTCTCATTTAGGCAAGGTTATAAATTAAACAAAGAATTGAAATCTGCGTCACACACATTTTTCACCGCCGGATGTTGAATCATTCGCTCAGCAAATATCACGTAGTACTCTTCTTTTAGCTCCTCAATATCACCGATGTGTTGCAGCGGCAGATCGCTATCCACTTCCGAGACATATAAAGAAGGCGCCAAAAAGATCACGTCTTGATGATAACGAGCAAACGCCTTCATGAGCGCAGCGTCATCAAACTCGCCCAAAATATTCGGTTGTAAACCCTGACGATCAAACCATTGCAGCACTTTGCGCCCCATTGCCGTGCGACTACCGGGGATCAGCAGTTTTCGATGCTCTAACACACTGGGAAAACTCGCCCCAGCCACTTGGCCACTGCAGAAAAAGCTCATCTTGCACTCACCCAGTTTTTTACTGTACAGACCTGGACTTTGGCTTGAGTCCACCGGGCAATCAGACAAAATCATATCCAACTTGTGCTGCGACAATTGCTCAAGCAACATTTCATGCGTCGATTCAAAGCAGCGTAAATGAATACTGTTGTCTTGCGGCACCGTGGTCATCAGGATCTTGCTAACCAAACGCTTTGAGAGCGCATCCGCCACCCCCACATCAAACAGCAGGTTGGAACGTTGGCTGTAATTGACGATATCCAACATCTCATAGCTTAGACCAAACATCCTGTCCGCATATTTATAGACCAATTGACCCAGTTCAGTGGGCTCGATGCTGCGTCCGTTGCGCTTAGTCAACTTTCCATCCATGCGCTCTTCTAACGCTTTGATCTGGCCAGTGACCGTTTGCGGCGTTAAAAACAAGGCATCTGCAGCTTTCGTCACTGAGCCTTGTTTGCACACCATCCAAAAATAGTAGAGGTGGTTATAGTTCAAATGAGACATAGGGGGAACAACTTCAATAAGCGCACAATAGATATGGGTTATATCAAAACTCGTTGATGACAACAATAACTCGTCAAAACCGAATGATCATTGACTTTTCACTACTAATACCGAAATTTTACAATAACTTTATGACACTATTCTGTCATAAAGCTGACGAGAGAAAGCCGTTCAGTTGAATTTTTTGTCAAAAAATGCGCTCGTGCACAGTTTTATCAATACAGAAATAATTAATAATTTTCAATAAGTTAACTCAATCGTAACGTAAGAATTACACCGATAAGCCTCGCTATCCCTCAAAAAAGACCGCATTACATAGAAATGTAATATTACTGAAATATTTCCTCTCTAACATCAGCCTCAATTTCAACAACCGACCAATAAGTATTAAACGGTCCACGGAGAAAATTATGAACCAAGCTACTACTACAGCAGCACCAATCTCGAGTACGACTCGCTGGTTACGCTGGGCTAACTTGGCATTCATGTTATACCTACTACTACTTGCTGTTTCTATGGTAGGTAGCGGCTTTAAATGGGCAACCGGCGATCAAGCTAAAGTCCTATTTGAATTTGCGTCACACCCTATTGCTGGATTAATGATTGGCTTGACGGCCACCGCCTTGATCCAATCCTCAAGTACCGTCACCTCTATTATTGTCGGTTTGGTGGCAGGTGGTTTACCTGTTGAGACCGCCATTCCAATGATCATGGGTGCCAACATTGGTACAACAGTCACCAACACCTTGGTCTCTCTTGGTCACATTCGCAATAAAGAAGAGTTCAAACGTGCGTTCGCCAGTGCCACGATTCATGACTTCTTCAACCTGCTTGCTGTTGCTATCTTCCTTCCGTTGGAAATGATGTTTGGCATTCTTGCGAAGATCTCCCACTGGCTGGTCTCTCCGTTCCTTGCAACGGGCGACATGAGCATGAAAGGCTTGAACTTCATCAAACCTATCACTAAGCCTGTTGTGAATGCCGTTAAGGAGCCGTTGGCAACCTTTGGCGACACCATGGGTGGGGTGCTATTGATTGTTCTAGGTATTGCGACCATCTTCGTGGCCATTACTGTTATGGGTAAATTAATGAAGAGCTTGATGGTTGGCCGTGCTCGTGAGATTTTGAAAAGCGCTATCGGTCGTGGTCCTATCCACGGCATCGTGTCTGGCTCTGTAGTGACCGTACTGGTTCAATCTTCATCTACTACGACCAGCTTGATGGTACCGCTTGTAGGCTCTGGCGTGCTGAAAGTCCGTGACGTCTACCCATTCACTCTGGGTGCGAACATCGGTACTTGTATCACAGCCTTGCTTGCTGCAACGGCAGCCTCGGGTGAGTTCGCGGTTTTTGCACTGCAGATTGCCTTAGTGCACCTCGCATTTAACGTATTGGCCACCGTGTTCATCTTCGGTATTCCGTTCTTACGTGAGCTACCGGTCAAAGCCGCCGACATGATTTCAGACATGGCGGTGAAGAACAAAGCGGTCGTCGCCGCCTATTTGGTGACAGTATTTTTAGTCCTACCAGGCGCTATCCTTGCACTGACAACCTAAACACACTTGCCATCGCATACTAAGCCCTCGACCTCGGTTGAGGGCTTTTTTTATACAAAAAAACCAGCGAGTACGCTGGTTTCTTGTTAATCATTACAGTGCGAATGGCTATTACACTGAGAACGGATAGTGGATTGGGTCATGGTGCTCATACCCTTCCACCCAAAAGTCATCCAAGGTGACCCACGTTTCCAAATCTTCCAAGGTTTTGATCTCTGGGTTGATGTGGAACGTGGGCGCGGCCAAAGGTTCACGCTTCAACTGAACATCTCGCATTAGGGCTAACTGGTCTTCGTAGATGTGTGCATTGACAATCTTGTGGTAGGCTTGTCCGGCTTTCTTGCCCGTAATTTGCGCCATGATCGCCAAGAAGACATACACTTGAACCATATTAAAATTCAGACCCAACGGTACATCACACGAACGCTGTGTGCTGTTGAGGTACAAGGTATCCCCAAGCAGAGAGAAATGGTGGCTATACATGCACGGACGTAAACAGCCCATATGAAACTCACCCGGGTTATAGAAATTGAGGATTTCACCGCGATCATCCACGCCTCGAGTCAGGTCATCGACAATTTTTCGCAGCTGATCAATATGACCGCCATCGGGTTTGGCCCAAGCTCTACCTTGAACGCCGTAGACGCGTCCCATGTCATCGTCACCTTTGCGGTAAGGGTTCTCAAGCCAAGCGGTATTTAAGTTGGCATTGGCATCCCAAGTTTTTGTGCCTAACTGACGAAAATCAGCGGCATTGTCATACCCTCGGATGTATCCAAGCAGCTCCGCCACAGCGGCTTTCCAAAAGCTCTTACGAGTGGTCACGAGTGGGAATTGATTTTGCGCCACATCATAAGTGAGATCGGAATTGATCACCGTTAGGCAACGCTTGCCCGTGCGCTCATTTTCTACCCATTCTCCTTGGTCAACGATGCGCTGACAAAGATCTAAATACTGTTTCACAGCCAATCCTTACTTCGTTTGTTGTGGTAATTCGTCTTTATAAAGCCCACGTCGATATGCCCAAGCGACCATCAAGGCACCAATGATCACCATTGGTAGAGACAAGATTTGCCCCATAGAGATAAACCCGCCAAAGAGGCCCAAATGCGCATCAGGCTCACGTACGTACTCGACCAAGAAACGGAAGGTACCATAACCGGCAAGGAAGAGCCCTGATACAGCGCCAAGCGGACGCGGCTTTTTAATAAACCAGTTGAGAATAAAGAACAGCACTATGCCTTCGAGCAGCATTTCGTATAACTGAGACGGGTGACGCGGCAGTGGACCACCATTTGGGAAGACAAACGCCCAAGGCACATCCGTCACACGCCCCCACAGCTCGCTGTTCATAAAATTACCTAAACGGCCCATACCGAGACCAAACGGCACCAGCGGGGCGATGAAGTCGGCCACACCGAAGAAGGTTCGACCGTTCTTTTTCGCGTACCAGAACATCGCGCTAATGACTCCCAGCAGGCCACCGTGGAATGACATACCGCCGGTCCATACTTTAAACAGATAGAGCGGGTCTTGAAGGAAGAGGTCAAAGTTGTAAAACAGCACATAGCCAACTCGGCCACCAATGACCACACCGAGAAAACCAGCAAACAGCAAATCGGACACCTGCTCTCGTGTCCAGCCACTGCCGGGCTTATCTGCGCGGCGGTTCGCTAGCCAAAGAGCAAAAGCAAATCCCACCAAGTACATCAAACCGTACCAACGGATAGAGAGTGGGCCAATGGAGAGTAATACCGGATCAATATTTGGAAAGTCTAGATATCCCTGGGACATAGGAGAGATTCTCTTGTGGTGTTCAATGAGTTCAAGATAGAAGTTGAGAGTGCGTCACAGTAGCATAGTTCCCGCAACGAACATTAAAAACAGTGCAAATATTTTTTTCAGCCTCGTGGTTGGCATACTGGTCGCTAATGTCGCGCCAAAACGAGTGGTCAACATTGAGGTGGAGGCGATCGCCACTAAGGCTGGTAAATAGACGTAGCCCAGGCTGCCCGCGGGCAGTGCTTGTGTCTGCATGCCGTTAAGAATAAACCCCAACATGCCCGAGATGGCCAATACACAGCCACAGACCGATGACGACCCGACCGCTTTTCTCATTTCAATCCCATGACGATTGAGAAACGGTACCGACAACGACCCACCACCGATCCCGGCCAGACTCGACACCACACCAATTCCCATCCCCGTCGAGAGCGTTGCCGCCTGCCCCGGCATTTCTCTCGTTTGAGTCGCTTTGAGAGAAAACAGCATTTGCAAAGAGAGCATCAGAACAATGCCTCCAAACACTTTGGGTAAGTAAGCGGCCGGTATCCACTCTGCGACGTGCGCGCCAAGAAAGCCGCCAATCACCACACCAGGCATCAGCCACTTGATGACGAACATATCGACATTACCGAGTTTAAAGTGGTTGAGGGCCGATGAACCGGAAGTGATGATAATCGACGCAAGCGAGGTCGCGAGGGCCATGTGCATGGCGATATCTGGATCAATCCCCGCCAACGGGAGTAAGAAAAGCAATGAGGGAACGACAATCAAACCGCCGCCAATACCAAGTAAGCCAGCCATCATGCCGACAAAGGCACCGAGTACCAGCAATAAGCCAAGAAATACTACAAACACTGCCTATCCTATCGTTTACCTGCGCGAATAAAGCCGGCAAAACCTTTCTGCTCAAAAAAGGCCTGCATCATAGCATAGATGTCTTTTCCATAAGCTTGTGACAGCGCATTTTGCGCCAAATGTTGCAGCTCATCGACTTGAGTATGTCTGAGGAGATATTTGATCTTAGCGACATTCGAGGTATTCATACTCAGGCTTCGATACCCCAACCCCACCATCAACATCGCCCCGATCGGATCGCCCGCCAACTCACCACAGATGCACACCGGAATGCCTAACTCATCGCAGGTACGGCAAATGTGATCCAGAGCCATCACCACCGATGGATGCATAGATTCGTAGACATCGGCCACGCGTGAGTTATTGCGATCCACCGCCAACAGGTATTGAGTTAAGTCGTTCGTCCCGATAGAGACAAAATCGACTTTCTCAGCAATCATCGGAAGCAGATAAATCATCGAAGGCACTTCAATCATGACGCCAATTTGCGGCATGCTCAGTCGCTCATCGAGCAGTTTGACTTCTTGATAAGCCCGCTCAATCAGCGTGATGGCATCATCCAACTCCTGCGCCCCTGATACCATTGGCAGCAAAATACTTAAGTTATGATGCGTCGTGCTCGCGCGTAGCATCGCGCGTATCTGCATCAAGAAAATATCGGGATGATCTAAGGTAAAACGGATGCCGCGCCAACCAAGAAATGGATTGTCCTCTTCAATCGGCAGATAGGGTAAGGCTTTATCCCCGCCGATATCAAGCGTGCGCATCACCACTCGTTTATCTGGATAACTATTGAGTACCGCTTGATACTGCTGGGTTTGCTCTTCTTCCGAGGGAAACCGGTGCTGAAGCAAAAAAGAAATTTCGGTTCGATAGAGGCCAACCCCATCAACGCCCTGATTGATGGCAATGTTGGTGTCTGCGCTCAGACCAGCATTGAGCATCACTTCCACTCGTTCACCATCCTGAGTGCAAGCCGGAGCTTGAATGGTCTGATTGACCAAGTTAGACAGCTCCGCCTCTTCGTTGACCAGCGCGCGATACTCTCTCAGTAACTGTTTACTCGGTGAAATCAGAATCTTACCGCTGTAACCGTCGACAATCCCCTGCTTACCATTGATCGCTTTGAGATTGAGGTTTACGCCCATCACGGCCGGAATACCGAGCGCACGCGACAAAATCGCAGCGTGCGAGTTCGCCGCGCCCTCTAAGGCAATCACCGCCAGTAACTTGTCTTTAGGGATAGAGGCGAGCAAAGAAGCGGTCAGTTCACGCACCACGAGGATGATTGGGCGCTCAATCAATTGCTGCTCTTTGTCGGTATTGTGCAAGAAAAACAGTAAACGTTGACCCAGCTCGCGAATGTCTTGCGCCCTTTCTCGTAGATAGAGATCCGACATGCGGGCAAAACGGTTCGAGTAGGATTCGACCACTTGTCTCAACGCCCAGTCAGCTCTATCGCCTTTTTGGATTTGCGACTTGAGATCTTTGCGCAACATGGGGTCGTTAAGCAAGTGGGTAAAGAGGTCAAAAATGGCTAAAGCGTCTTTGTTGATTTCACTATCGAGCTTTTTACGCATACGACGAAAATCGCCGAGCGCTTCTTCAATCGCCAGTAAGAGCCACTCTTGCTCTCGTTCGATATCCAGTGTAGAAGCTGGATACACCTCAGATAACTCTGGCTGAGTATCGTCCCACCAGAACTCACCAATGGCCACACCACTTGAGGCAGGCAGCCCTCGAATCGCTTGCTGCTTTTTCTCTAATCGCCAATGACCTTGGGTTTGAGCATGGGCAATAATCACCGCAAGCTGCGCCGCTAGGGTAACAAGGAAGGACTCCTCCATTTCGTCAAACTGACGCGGCGTCTTTTGCTGCACCACCAAAACACCCAACACTTGCTTACGGTGGATAATCGGTGTGCCAAGAAAGCTGTGATAAATCTCTTCACCCAGCTCGGAGAAGTATTTGAAATCCGGATGTTTGGAGGCTTCAGCGAGGTTGAGCGGCTCAGCACTGCGCTTGACCAAACCTACCAAGCCCTCTTCAAAGCGGATATGGATTTTATCCCCTTTAAAGCGCAGACCTTGAGTCGCCATCAGCTCAAGGCGCTGCATTTCTTCATTTGCAAGATAGACAGTACAACACTCCGTACTCATCGCGTTGCACGTTTGCTTAACCAATACATCTAAGGCCTGATGCACATCATCGACCTTAGAAACTTGTTCAACTATTTCCCTTAGTTGAGACAGCATGTCTATCCTCTTTTGTATTTACGTTTGCCTTTCGTCCTGCGTTCTTTGAACGGCATTGCCATCGAGGCGAACTCTTTCATTGCGCGGCGATACACATCACGCTTGAAAGAAACCACTTGTCGCACCGGATACCAATAACTTACCCAACGCCAACCATCAAATTCAGGGGAACTCCCGTGCTGCATATTGATCTTTGCTTCATCACAATCTAGCCGCAGGAGGAACCATTTCTGTTTTTGCCCGATACAAACAGGTTTTGAGTCCCATCGAACCAGCCGTTTGGGTAATTTATACCTTAACCAATGACGACTCGTTGCCACTATGGTGACATCACTCTTTGTTAAACCCACTTCTTCATACAGTTCCCGATACATTGCTTGCTCGGGAGTCTCACCGTCGTCAATTCCCCCTTGAGGAAACTGCCAAGAATGTTGTCCGTATCGTTTAGCCCAGAATACCTGACCATGGTTGTTACAGATTACAATTCCCACATTTAAGCGGTAACCATCGCCATCTATCACTGGCCACCCTCTAGTAAAATCTTTTATTACAGTGATTTTTCCACATATCCCCAATCGGAGCAAACTTCCTATTGTGACTCACACTCAATTTATGGCGTCACGCACCTACTCTGCATATTTTTCGGTCAACCCTACAGTTATTCACACAGTTGTGAGACATGGCCCACATTTATTCACCTTTTCTGTGTATAACTATGTGAAGAATCTCGGTTCAACTGATCATTTTCCCGCCAAGTCTCACCTAGCAAAATAAAACAGAAAGAACGCTACGCCACAAAATCATTTAAAAACAATGCAATAGAAGAAAGAAAGTTATTACCAATCCCTTTTTATCTGACATATTTCACGCACAACACAGATCGGTTAAAGATCCACCACAGGACACTTTATCCACACAAGCAAGGTGTAAAATAACAACAACCGCAGAAATCAAGCCTAAAATAGCCCTCAAACCCCTGTTAATTGATCCAGATATTAAAAATATTGCTTAGTGGCGATGAAATTCTGTGGATAAGTCTATTTAGTAGGATCTTTCACCACTTGGGATCCCAAGCAAGATTTCATCGCTCGAATGGATTCGATACAATGTCTCACCAACCTTAAGGAATCGTATTGATGAAACCAGCCCCACACTCCGAGCAAGAACTGTTTGAACGAGCCAGTGAAATCGCAGGACTCACTGTTGCAGAACTCGCCCAGGAAGCCCAGATGACGGTGCCGGAAAATCTACAGCGTGATAAAGGCTGGGTCGGTCAATTACTGGAATGGCATTTAGGCGCTACCGCAGGCAGCAAACCACAGCAAGACTTTGAGCATCTCGGGATTGAACTTAAGACCATTCCCATCAGTTATAGCGGTAAGCCACTGGAAACCACCTTTGTTTGTGTCGCCCCTTTAACGGGAGTGCATGGTTTAACATGGGAAAACAGCCACGTAAGAAACAAGTTATCACGGGTACTGTGGGTGCCGGTTGAGGGGGAACGAGAAATTCCACTGGCAGAGCGGCGTGTTGGCTCCCCGCTTTTGTGGTCGCCAAGTGTCGAAGAAGAACGTCAACTGCAAGCGGACTGGGAAGAGCTGATGGAGATGATCGTACTTGGCCAAGTCAGCCACATTACCGCTAAGCACGGTGAAGTCCTGCAAATCAGACCGAAAGCCGCCAACAGTCGAGTCTCAACCGACGCCTACGGCGCAACAGGAAAACGCATCAAGACGCTACCTCGCGGCTTTTACTTGCGTACGCAATTTACCGCCAACATACTCGCTCGTCATTTTATTTAGCGCCAGCTCAATGCGTCGTGAGCGACAACGCCACATCGTGAAAACGAGGTCCACTGCCCGAGCCACACTCATCATAGGTGTTGTGCAATCTTAAGTAGGCGCGCTCAACACCGAGTTTCAACAGCGCCTCTCTCACCTGCTCTATCGAATCAAAATGAAGGGGGTCTTCTCCTTCTCTGATGGGTTCGAGCTTATGCTTGTATTCCACCGCTAACAAGTATTGCGATACATCGGAACATCCGATAACGAACACCTTGGGCGGCTGATAACTCTCTTTGTGATCGCCGTGGATCCATTTATCTAACTGAACTTTTTGCATCGCGCACCTTCATCCCTTAAAGACCTGGATCTCTTAAAGATAGTCAAGACGCAGAATTTTGCGAAATTGTTAATAAACCCTATATCCACCAGCCACACCTTGCCCTATATTGGAGTTATCTCCACTGGAAACTAGGAAGGTTCATGCAATACAACAAGTTACCGTACTCATCTCTCGAAGTCAGTCAGATTGCTCTTGGAACCATGACCTTTGGTGAACAGAACACAGAGCAAGACGCATTCAGTCAGCTAGATTATGCCTTAGAGCGTGGCGTCAACTTTATTGATACCGCCGAAATGTACCCGGTACCGCCCAAAGCGCAAAGCCAGGGGTTAACCGAAACCTATATTGGCAACTGGCTCAAAAAATCAGGTAAGCGTGAGAAAGTCATTTTAGCGACCAAAGTCGCCGGTCCACGTAGCGTGCCTTATATCCGTGACAACATGAGGCTCGACTGGCGTAACATTCACCAAGCCATTGATGATAGCTTGCAGCGTTTGCAAACCGACTATGTCGACCTGTATCAAATCCACTGGCCTCAGCGTCAGACAAACTGTTTCGGTCAGCTCAATTATCCTTATCCGGATCAGCAGCAGGAAGTCACCCTGATCGAAACCCTAGAAGCCTTGGCGGAATTGGTCCGGGCAGGAAAAGTACGCTATATCGGCGTCTCTAACGAAACACCTTGGGGAGTGATGTCGCTGCTCAAACTCGCAGAGAAGCATGAGTTGCCACGGATAGTTTCGATTCAAAACCCCTACAATTTACTTAATCGCAGCTTTGAAGTCGGTCTTTCTGAAATCAGCTATTTCGAAGGCGTGCAACTTCTGGCCTATTCCCCGCTCGCCTTTGGCTGTTTGAGTGGTAAATACCTTGATGGTGCCAAACCTACAGGCGCCCGTTGCAGCTTGTACGAACGCTTTGTGCGCTACTTTACGCCACAAGGGATCGCCGCCACACAGGCATACGTCTCGTTGGCACGTGAACACGGGCTGGATCCCGCGCAGATGGCATTGGCTTTCGTTAATCAAAGGCCGTTTGTCGCCTCCAATATTATCGGTGCCACCAGCCTGACACAGTTGAAATCCAATATTGACAGTCTCGATATCACTTTAAGCCCTGAACTGCTTGATGGCTTGCAAGCGATTGGTATTCAATATTCCAACCCTTGCCCATAAGGGCGTATTCACCACACTGGCGTACAAACGTAAAAACCGACCTTCACGGTCGGTTTTTTGCTCGATTACAGGGGCTGACGGTCATCACCGCCAGCCCCTAAGGTTACGTCGGTATTCGCGCACTCAGCACACGACGAAGATGACGAATACGGCGCTCGGCTTTGACGTGGGCAGGTTCACTGAGGCCAATCGGACGACCATCGCTTTCCAAACCAATATCTCTTAGCAGGTGCGCGTTCTCCCATGGGATGTGGTGCGCACTGCGTCTGATTTTTCGTTTCCAAGCTCGCTCTTCACGGCTCAAGTCCGCTTTAACAAGTAGGGTAGCAAGTTTTAGATATACAGAATGACTCATGAGAAATCTCCAGTCTATACGTTGCTGGGGAAACACATGGAAGCAAAAATGAGGAAAGAGTCGTGTGATCCATCACTTTTAATTCGCTGCATTTCCGCAGCCAATTAAAAGAAAAAGGATACGGATACGTTATTGTGTGCGGGCCGGTTTTCGGGCGATATCAGACATAGATAGGGTGTGAGACCAATCTGTCATGATCATCGCGGTGCTAACGGCGTCAGAGGCACAAAGGGTAAACACAGGTGTCATGATGAAATGTGTCATTGTGCGCCTCCTAGCAAAAATAAAGAATCCGTTGGGTGTGTAGAGCGTTGAGCTCATGGTTAAATTCTAACCACCAAGGATGATTAATCAACCGATTTATTAATGGAAAGTTAAAAACACGTTTTTCAACTGAATCATGTTTTTATTCTCCCTGAATATAAGATATTCAAACTGTGAATATCTTATAGATGGCAGATCCTGTTGAGCCAATAGCAAAAAGCCATGCAATCGAAGCATGGCTTTTTATTTACAAAACAATCAATTAAACAGTCGCGTCACTGATCAAATTATGTTTGTTTAACAAACGATACATAGTGGCACGCGATACACCCAATTCTTTGGCCGCCATCGACACTTGTCCCGAATGGGATTCAAGCACCAACAACAGCGCATCGCGCTCACTTCGCTCACGGATACTTTTCAAACTTCGTTTACCGTCGGTGCGTTTAGGGAGATCCAATTGCTGATCGTCTAGCATCACACTGTCGGACATCAGCACCACGCGCTTAATCTGGTTCATCAGCTCCCGCACGTTACCAGGCCAATGGTAACGAGTGAGCTCTCGCAACGCCTCTTCAGTAAAACTGCGCGCTTGGGCGTTGTATTCCTTAGAGTACTCCTGCAAGAAATGACGCGCCAAAATCGCAATGTCTCCGGCACGCTCTTTTAAACTCGGAACGTTGATGCGCAGCACATTGATGTAATGATAAAGCTCCTCATTGAAGTCTCCATCAATCAAAGCTTTCTCGATATCCGCTGAGTTCGCCGCAAGGATCCTCACATCGACTTCTTTTGGGCCCTCTTTGGTTTCTATCGTCCCCTCTTGCAAGAATCTCAGTAAGTTCACTTGCTGAGATTTGGGCAAAGTGAGAATGTCGTTCAATAACACGGTTCCACCATGGGCTTTTTCCAGCAAACAAGGTTCATCACTGTCATGACGTTGAAGACCAAACAGATCACTTTCAATTCGACTTTCAGACATGGCTCGACAATTGACGGAAACAAACTCTTTGTTGGCTCTTGAGGAGGTCTTGTGTACCGCTCTGGCCACCGTTTCTTTGCCCGTGCCATTTTCACCGTAAATCAGAATGCTGACATCGGTAGGCCCGATGCGTTTAATCTGATCGCGTAGGCGTTTGACTGGAATAGAGTCACCAATCAGCCCCATATCACTATTGTTGCCGTAGTAAGGCCACACCTTTTGCTCAAGCTTGAGCATCCCTAATTGGTGACCTATGGTGCTGAGCAGTTGCGCATCAGGGATCGGAGCGGTGAAAAAATCAATACAGAAGTTGACGATAAACTGACAGATGGTGTCGGAGCTCAACTGTGACTCACGAATAAAGGCGAGCCAACGCACCTGCTTATGATTGCTCACCAAATTCGCAATACCATTGAGACTAAACTCATCATGACTTAAATCGACAATACCGATACAAGGTCCGGTTTCGTTAAATAAGCTATCGGCTTTTCTTAAATCCGCGACTTGGGTACACCGCCAGCCAACTTGTTCCAGCACTGACAACCAGGGCTCATACGTTCCTCCTACGACCACTAACGATCCCGGAACGGAATCCATGCGGAATTGATTTCCCATGACGCTATTCCTTATCACTATTATTCTACTACTGTGCCACTGCTATCGGCGGTTTCGCCAGCGGTGAGTAAGGCTGGATGGCAAATATATAAGAGGAACAATCTCGCCCCTTAAGACCATTCAAATAACACCCACTCATCGAAAATGCGACACTGGTTAGTTACATTATAGAGACTCTCGCAGAGTGTCTGTCTTAATGTTAAGACTATTCAGATAATGCCACATCTTACATATGAGCTTGAGATACAGATCTAAAAAACATTCACATAATTTATTACTCTTTCTCTTTTCACCTTAGCCAGACATAAAAAAACCACCCGAAGGTGGTTTTTACCGTCAATCGCGTATCCGATTAAGATTGCGCTTGCGGACGCATGGCTGGGAACAGAATCACGTCACGAATCGTGTGCGTGTTGGTAAAGAGCATCGCTAGGCGATCAATACCAATCCCTTGGCCCGCTGTGGGTGGCAAGCCGTGCTCAAGTGCCGTGATGTAGTCTGCATCGTAATACATGGCTTCATCGTCACCAGCATCTTTCGCATCCACTTGCGCTTTAAAGCGTGCGTCTTGGTCTTCTGCATCGTTAAGCTCAGAGAAACCGTTCGCCACTTCACGGCCGCCAATAAAGAACTCGAAACGATCAGTAAAGAACGGATTGTCATCGCTACGGCGAGCCAGAGGCGAAATATCCGCCGGGTAACCGGTAATAAAGGTTGGCTGAATCAGTTGAGGTTCAGCCGTTTCACCAAAGATCTCTTCAAGTAGCTGACCACACGTCCAGAACGGTTCAACATCAACGTGAACAGATTTAGCAATCGCGACCATTTTCTCGCGATCTTGCAGATCCGCTTCTGTTAGTGCTTGGATCTCAGCGTGATCTGGGTTGTAGTGCTTGATAGCTTCAAACATACTCATGCGAGCGTACGTACCACCAAACTCTACCGTCTCATCACCGTAAGGCATTGAAGTAGAACCAAGAACATCCATTGCCACTGTACTGAGCATCTCTTCAGTGAGATCCATCAGATCTTTATAGTCAGAGTACGCTTGGTAGAATTCCATCATGGTGAATTCTGGGTTGTGACGTGGCGAGAGACCTTCGTTACGGAAGTTACGGTTGATCTCAAATACGCGATCAAAACCGCCCACAACGAGACGCTTCAAGTACAGCTCTGGCGCCACACGTAGGTACATGTCGATATCCAACGCATTGTGGTGCGTCACGAATGGACGAGCGGTCGCACCACCAGGGATGACGTGCATCATTGGCGTTTCCACTTCAAGGTAGCCTTTTGAGCTCATGAAGTTCCGGATCGCAGAAACAAGTTTAGAGCGAATGATAAACGCTTGGCGTGAATCTTCATTGACAATCAGGTCAACGTAACGCTGGCGGTAACGCATCTCTTGGTCAGTCAGGCCGTGGAATTTCTCTGGCAGTGGACGAAGCGCCTTGGTCAGCAATTCGTATTCTTCCATATTCACGTAAAGATCGCCTTTACCGGATTTATGCAGCGCGCCTTTAACACCGATGATGTCACCAATATCCAAACCTTGGTATTGCTCTTTAAGGTGCTTTTGTACGTCTTTTGCCGCATACGCTTGAATACGGCCAGATGTCTCTTGAATCACAAGGAACGGACCACGCTTAGCCATAATACGGCCAGCAATCGCCACCACGTGGTTGAGCGCTTCTAGCTCTTCCTTGCTCTTCTCACCGAACTCTTTTTGTAGATCGCCCGCTAGTGCATCACGACGGAAGTCATTAGGATGGCCATTTGCCTTGCAGCTCTTGCGGATAGCGTCCAGCTTCGCGCGGCGCTCAGCAATTAGCTTGTTTTCTTCAGGTGAAAGGACGTCTTGTTGATTTTCGTTTTGAACAGCATCAGTCATTTTCGATGTATCCTGTTTCGTTTCTGAGTGTCGGTGAAAAGCTTACAGGCCTGATTTCAGGCTAGCTTCAATAAATTTGTCTAGATCGCCATCCAGTACCGCTTGTGTATTGCGGTTTTCTACCCCGGTACGCAGATCTTTAATGCGCGAGTCATCTAGGACGTAAGAACGAATCTGGCTGCCCCAACCAATGTCAGACTTCGCGTCTTCGTTGGCCTGCTTCTCTGCATTCTGCTTTTGAATCTCAAGTTCAAAGAGCTTAGCGCGCAGCTGCTTCATCGCCTGATCTTTGTTCTTGTGCTGAGAGCGATCGTTCTGACATTGCACGACCGTGTTGGTAGGTACGTGAGTAATACGTACCGCCGATTCGGTGGTGTTAACGTGCTGACCACCCGCACCGGACGCACGGTACACGTCAATGCGCAAATCCGCAGGGTTAATGTCGATATCGATATTGTCATCAATCTCTGGGTAGATAAACGCAGAAGCAAACGAAGTATGGCGGCGGCCGCTAGAGTCAAACGGCGATTTACGGACTAGACGATGCACGCCGGTTTCAGTACGAAGCCAACCATAAGCATACTCGCCAGAGATTTTCACCGTCGCGCCTTTCAAGCCCGCCACTTCACCCTCTGACACTTCGATCACTTCGGTTTTGAAGCCTTTGGCTTCTGCCCAGCGCAAGTACATACGCAGCATCATCGACGTCCAGTCTTGCGCTTCAGTACCGCCTGAACCAGATTGCAGGTCGATATAGCAATCAGACGCATCGTGATCGCCAGAGAACATACGACGGAATTCAAGCTGCTCAAGCTTCGCTTCTAGTTCCGCAAGCTCGGGTTCGATTTCATCGAAGGTTTCTTGATCGTCTTCTTCGACCGCAAGCTCAAGTAAACCATCAACGTCTTCAACCCCTTGGTCGAGCTGATCAATGGTTTCCACGACAGCTTCTAACGCCGCACGCTCTTTACCTAACGCTTGTGCGCGCTCAGGTTCGTTCCAGACATCTGGTTGTTCCAGTTCTGCGTTGACTTCTTCTAGACGCTCTTTTTTGGCGTCATAGTCAAAGATACCCCCTCAGGACTAAAGTGCGCTGAGACACGTCCTGTAAGCGGTTTTTAATTGGATTGATTTCAAACATGTTTGCTCAACATTGATGAGTAGAATTTAACCGAAGAATTGTACTGAAAAGTGTGACGAAGATACAGGAATTTTTTGAACAGGACTGGCAGTGCGCCATAAACAACAATCCCTTGTCACACAGGGTATGACAAGGGATTCAGCGCAAAGAAATACGAGCGGTTAGGCGTTGTCTTGTGCCAGTGACGTTTGCTCAGATTGGCCGATGAACATCATGCACACCATCGTCGCCGCCGTTGGCAGCAACCAGCCCATGCCGACATCAAAAAGCGGCAACATGCTCAGTGCTGACATATCCAACCCTGCCACCTTAGCGGCATCAATAAGCGCAAACAGCAAAGCAACAAGAATCACCACACGATATGCCATAGCTGGATTCGCGAGCTTGCTACGCATAAAGGTCAACGCAATCAGAGCAATAGCAACCGGGTATAGCGCAAACAGCACAGGTACTGAAAGGGCAATCAGTTGAGCCAGGCCGACGTTCGCCACCACAGCACACGCCACACCATTAATGATCACCCACTGCTTATAAGAGAGCGGAGTGAGCGAGCTGAAATAGTCAGAACACGCAGAGATAAGGCCGATCGCCGTCGTCAAACACGCCAGCAACACGATGACAGAGAGAACCACTTGACCGTACGGACCAAACAGCGCTTGAACATACAAGCTTAACACTACACCACCATTGTCCGCTCCTGCTGCAACTGCAGAACTGGTCGCGCCGAGGTAGAAGAGTGAGATGTACACAAACGCAAGTCCCACAGCGGCAATGCAGGCTGCACTGATCAGGTATTTTGAGGTCGCTTTTTGTGAAGTGATGCCTTTTTGGCGCAGCGCATCAACAATCAACACCCCAAACATCAAGGCGCCAAAGGTATCCATGGTGTTATAGCCTTCCAGAAATCCTTTTTGCAATGGGTGAGTTAAATACTCACCTTGCGCCGCTAAAATCTCGCCTTGAGGAGCAATAAAGACCGCACCGGCCAAGACAATCAGGCCAATAAACAGCGCCGGCGTCAGCACTTTACCAATCACATCAATCAGTTTGCCTTGAGACCAAGCAAAGAACACCGCAACCGCAAAAAAGAGAATGGAGAACATGGTCAACTGCATTTGCGCGGCGTCAGCCAAGAAGGGTTTGATCGCCATCTCGTAGGCAACCAAACCAGTACGAGGAGCCGCGAACGCTGGGCCGATAATGACGAAAATCAGTACCGCCATCACCACAGCAGCGCGCTTTGGCAAATGCTCTGTCAGATGATCCCATGAACCACCGGCTACGGCGATCGCAATGATCGTTGCCAGTGGCAAACCGACAGCCGTCGCGAGAAAACCCATCATTGCAGGGAACACATTGTCGCCTGCAAACTGACCGGCAATCGGTGGAAAGATGATGTTACCCGCACCTAAAAAAAACGCGAACAGCATGAAGCCGAGCGCAAGAATATCTGTGATTTTTAAACTCTGATTCACGAGAGAACCTTCTTATACTTCTGTTCCCAATGCGACTATGACGGCAGTATCGAGTAAACTCGACTACCCCATAACCTGATGGGAGATATCGATGTTGTGAATGGAGAGTGATGTCATTGACCCACTCAATCTTTAAAATAAGGCGCGCATGATGAACAAACCGTGTCGCTTTCGCAACCGAATGGCGAAAAACACCATATAAATTTAGAGTACACTCAGATATACAGCAGTAATCACTAGTTGGAGAGGGAAAATTGGACTTTAATACCGTTCGAAATCACCAACAGCACCACAACAATAAGAACAAAAAACCATACACATCATTAACAACCACTGAAGTCACCACCATAACATCCAATGACAACATAAGATTCCAATGACCATCAAAGCCACTAAAGCGTTTTCATTTAAACAGTTTTCTATTCAGTCTGGACAATCTGGGATGCCCGTCAGTACCGATGGTGTCATGCTCGGCGCGTGGGCGCAGATAGAGAGCGCACGTCAAATACTCGACATCGGCACTGGAACGGGGCTACTGGCCTTAATGTGCGCCCAGCGCAACCCAGATGCACAGATATGCGCGATAGATATTAACCATCACGCCATTTGCGCCGCGCAAAGTAATTTCAGCGCCAGTCCGTGGAACAGCAGGTTACTTCTTCTTCAAGGTGATATCCTCAGCGCCGAACTCCCACTCTCCTTTGACGCGATTATTTGTAATCCTCCCTATTTTACTAATGGCGAGTCTGCAAAAGCCCCCGCTCGCGCCATCGCAAGACATGCGGATACATTGGCACACGAACCTTTATTGCGACGATGTCAGCAACTGCTCGCGCCTCTTGGCACCGCCAGTTTCATCTTGCCTCAAGTGGAAGGGGAAGCGTTTATCGAGTTAGCGCAGAATATGGGGTGGTCGTTAAGAAGGCACTGCGAAGTGCGCACCACAGCCACCAAACCCGTCAGTCGCTTGATGTTTGAACTGCAACACACCGCAGGTGAGTGCCAATATCAATCACTGCAGATCCATGACGGAGCTGAGTACAGCGAAGATTTTGTCACCCTGACGAAAGCGTTTTATTTAAAGATGCCGTAATTAAGGTGTGATCCTTATCACCAAAGACACTATACTATGCGACCTTTGTTATCCCTGAGGTCAAAATAAAGGGATAAAAACCATTTCGTGCGCTTGTGGAGAGACCAGAGTGATCAAAAATTTTGCCGAACTTGAGCTAGACAACAATCTACTCGAAGCCATCGAAGAGATGGGTTACAGCCGCCCAACCCAGATTCAGGCGGAAGCAATTCCACACGCCCTTGATGGTCGAGATATTCTCGCGTCTGCGCCCACAGGAACAGGCAAAACAGCGGCGTTCGTGCTACCCGCTCTGCAATATTTGCAAGATTTCCCACGCCGTAAACCTGGGCCTGCACGCGTGCTGATCTTAACGCCGACACGTGAACTGGCAATGCAAGTGGCAAATCAAGCGCGCGCTTTAGCAAAAAACACCAATCTCAACATCTTCACCATTACTGGTGGCGTTCAATATGAAGAGCACGCCGACATTTTGAAAAAGACCCAAGATATCGTTGTTGCAACCCCGGGCCGCTTAATGGAATACATCAATGCGGAGCGATTCGATTGTCGAGCAATTGAATGGTTAATCCTCGATGAAGCGGACCGAATGCTCGACATGGGCTTTGGTCCAACGGTTGACCGCCTTTCAAATGAATGTCGTTGGCGTAAACAAACTCTGCTCTTTTCTGCCACGCTCGAAGGCAGAGGTGTGGAAGGCTTCACTGCTGATCTATTGACGAACCCAGCAGAAATTGATGCCGAGCCATCACGCCGCGAACGTAAGAAAATCGCTCAATGGTATCACCGTGCGGATGATATGGAGCACAAACTGGCGCTACTCAAAACCATTCTCACCGAGCAAGCTCAGCGTAGCATCATCTTCTTAAAAACCCGCGAACGTTTGGCGGACTTACGTGGCGAACTGGAAAAAGCGCAGATCCCTTGTGCGTGGATCCAAGGCGAAATGCCACAAGATCGCCGCAACAACGCCATTGCGCGATTCCGCGATGGCACGGTCAACGTACTGCTCGCCACCGACGTTGCCGCGCGTGGTATTGATCTGCCGGATGTCAGCCATGTGATCAACTTTGACTTGCCACGCAGCGCAGATGTTTACCTGCACCGCATTGGCCGTACCGCACGCGCAGGCAAAAAAGGCAACGCAGTCTCACTGGTGGAAGCGCACGATCAACCCATGATGGATCGCGTCGCTCGCTACGTGAAAGAAGAGATCAAAGAGCGCTTTATTAAAGAGTTACGTCCAAAACACAAAAAACCCGTGTTTAAGAAAAAGAACAAGAAAAAAGACGACAAGAAGAAAAGCGTCACTAAAACGAAGAAAAAGAGCACCAGCAAGAAAAAGTAAGGCTATCGCTTAGATATACGGAAAAAGGGTTGATGCATAGGCATCAACCCTTTTTTATCGTCGGCCTTCACGGCTCTGCGTAATGAAAGCCGCTGATTACCTCAGCAACTTTTGCCAGTCTCAAAGCGTGGTATTAGTGCTCACGAGTGGCACGGAACTCCACATCCGGGAAGCGCTCTTTGGCCAGGTTCAGATTAACCATAGTTGGTGCGATGTAAGTTAAGTTGTCACCGCCATCGAGGGCTAAGTTGACTTGGTTCTTGCGCTGGAACTCGTCGAGCTTCTTACCATCCTCACACTCAACCCAACGTGCAGTCGCCACGTTAACCCCTTCGTAAATCGCTTCCACGTTGTATTCCGCTTTCAAGCGCGCAACCACCACATCAAACTGAAGGACACCGACGGCGCCTACAATCAAGTCGTTGTTCTGCAAAGGTCTGAATACCTGCACGGCCCCTTCTTCTGAAAGCTGCACTAAGCCTTTGAGCAACTGCTTTTGCTTAAGAGGATCTTTCAAGCGAATACGACGGAACAGCTCAGGAGCGAAGTTTGGAATACCCGAGAACTTCAGTGCTTCACCTTGAGTAAAGGTGTCACCAATTTGGATGGTGCCGTGGTTATGGAGACCGATGATGTCACCTGCGTAGGCGTTTTCAGCGCGAGAACGATCGCCCGCCATGAACGTCACCGCATCCGAGATGTTCACTTGCTTACCAAGACGAACGTGGTTCATCTTCATGCCTTGCTTGTATGTCCCCGACACGATACGCATAAAGGCGATGCGGTCACGGTGTTTCGGGTCCATATTGGCTTGGATTTTAAACACAAATCCACTGAAGTTCTCTTCTGAAGCCTCAACTTTACGCTCATTGGCTTCACGCGGCATCGGTGCCGGAGCCCACTCAGTCAGACCATCAAGCATATGATCAACGCCGAAGTTACCTAACGCGGTACCGAAGTACACAGGCGTTAATTCACCGGCAAGGAACAGCTCTTGATCAAACTCAGGACAAGCGCCAATGACCAATTCGAGCTCTTCACGCAGTTGCTCCGCCAATTCGCTGCCGACAGCTGCGTCTAGCTCTGGGTTATCTAGCCCTTTGATGATGCGCTGCTCTTGAATCGTGTGGCCTTGGCCTGTTGCGTAAAGAATCGTTTCGTCACGGTGAATATGGTAAACACCCTTAAACTCTTTACCGCAGCCAATCGGCCATGAGATTGGTGCGCACGCCATATTCAGTTCGCTTTCGACCTCATCCAGCAACTCCATAGGATCACGAATATCACGGTCAAGCTTGTTCATGAAGGTCACGATTGGGGTATCACGTAAACGCGTCACTTCCATCAGCTTGCGGGTACGATCCTCGACACCTTTCGCGGCATCAATCACCATCAGACATGAGTCAACAGCGGTCAGCGTACGGTAGGTATCTTCCGAGAAATCTTCGTGCCCTGGGGTATCGAGAAGGTTGACCAAACATTCGTTGTACGGGAACTGCATCACAGAGGTGGTCACGGAGATGCCACGCTCTTTTTCCATCTCCATCCAGTCTGATTTGGCATGCTGAGCGGAGCCGCGTCCTTTCACCGTACCGGCGGTCTGAATGGCGCGTCCGAACAACAACACCTTTTCAGTAATGGTGGTTTTACCCGCATCGGGGTGCGAGATGATCGCGAATGTTCTACGTTTAGACACTTCGCTTAGAAATGGGGTATTTGACATGAACAGGTCTTCTTAACTATCTGTAAGCCGTTTTTCTCGGTCATACCGAGCCTAAACCACTCTGGGTTCGATTCTATTTTGCGCGGTATTCTCGCTTATATTGATGCAATCAGCAACTTCATACAAAAAGATGAATTGAAAAGTCACGCTTTTCGTCGATAGATTAGATTATCAATAAATATGAGCTATAACTTAAGAAGTACATCTCACAAGTAGAAGCTATGTCCGAGACTATAAAGATCAATTCGTTAGCCATCCGCCAAGCAAAAACGGTGTTTTTGGTATCTGTCCTGCTGGGCGTCTGCTTCAGCTTGTATCAGATTTTTGTTGATGTATCGAAAGAGCAGCAACGTATCGAAGATCACTATCAGTTCAAGTTGCTGCAAAATTACTCTAATGCGAGTCAAGCGGCCTATCATCTTAACCAGTTGTTGGCCGAGCAAGTGGCCTCAACGCTGATGATGGATAACGCCATCTACCGTGTGGAAATCATCGATGACTTTGGCGATACCCTGACCCGTAATGAGCGCAGCGTGACACGCCAAGGGGATTTTGCTGAACTGGTGGCGACTTATCTCACGCCGACATCGCCGGTCTATCAGACCGATCTCCATCAGCCAAACTCTCATGTTGTGGTAGGCTCACTCAGCTTCTCCGTGAACGGCATCAGCATTGCGCGCGAGTTTATCACCAAAACCAGCAAAATCTTACTGTTTGATTTGCTGCGCAATATTTTGCTGACCACTATTTTGCTGATCTTTTTCTACAAAAAACTGTCTAAACCACTGATTACTCTGCTTAATTGGGTACGCTCACTCAATGACCAGCACAGTGCGACCACGCCTCCTCCGCTTCAAGGTAACGATGAGCTCGGTCACCTTGCCAAGACCTTCCATTCCCTATGGCAAGACCGTGAAGTCGCGCAAGCGAAGCTCAATCAGCTCGCGTACTACGACTCGCTCACTGGGTTGGCCAATCGCAGCTTATTGATGCAAACCCTAGGAAAGTCTATTGACCAAGCGGTACACAACAATCAAACCGGCGCGCTGTTTTACCTGGATTTAGACCGTTTTAAAACCATCAATGACTCGCTCGGTCACACCATAGGGGATCAGCTGCTCAAAGCGATCGCCAAGCGTATTGTCTCGTGGCAGCAAAAAGGCTACACCGCGGCGAGGATCGGCGGCGATGAGTTTGCGATCTTGCTGCCCAACGTGGGCCCAGAGCAAACCAAAAGTTTAGCTCAGCAGCTGCTTGCACTGATCTCAAACCCCTATTCGATTGATGATCACCAACTCTACTGTACCGTCAGTGTGGGTATCGCGACCTTTCCTTCGGTCGCCTGTACCAACATTGACGTGCTGCGCCAAGCGGATACCGCCTTGTACCGCGCCAAGGTGGCAGGTAAGAACAAGTACACCTTCTACGAGCCTGAAATGCAGGCGCAAGTCGAATCCTTCCTAGAGATTGAAAAGGGGTTGCATGAGGCAATCAATAAAGGACAGCTTGAACTCTATTATCAGCCTCAGGTCAGTGATAAACATCAAATTATCGGAGTTGAAGCCTTAATTCGCTGGAACCACCCCGAAAAAGGGCTATTGCCTCCGGGCGTGTTTATGCCGGTCGCGGAAGAGACCGGCCAGATCCTTCAAATCGGTAATTGGATTATTGAGGAAGCGTGCTACCAGTATGCCAAATGGAAGAAACAGGGCATCTTGCCAGACACTTTCCGCCGCTTGGCGATCAATATCAGTCCGCTTCAGTTCGCGCAAGAGTCCTTCGTTGATCACATCAATGAAGCCTTAGCGCAAGCAGGGATCAGTGGAGAGTGCATCGAACTGGAAATCACTGAAAACTTGCTGCTCGAGAATGTGGAAGGCGCGATTCAAAAGATGGTTAAACTCAAAGAGTTTAATCTCAAAACCTCGATTGATGACTTTGGCACCGGCTACTCATCACTGCGCTACTTAAAGCATTTATCGGTAGACGTACTTAAAATTGACCGTTCATTTGTCACCCAACTGCATTTAGACGAAAGTGACCAAGCGATTGTCGATACCATCATCATGACGGCGCAGCGTTTGAACTTGGAAGTCATCGCAGAAGGGGTGGAAGATGTGTACGAGTTGGAGACGCTGAAAAAGCTGGGTTGCGAACAGTTCCAAGGTTACATTTTTGATAAGCCTCTGCCGGCGAGTGAGCTGAAAAGCCGCTTCGAGGCCAACTACTACCCGCTAGAACTACCGGAAGACGCGAAGTTCGCTCAGCGTTAATAAAGTCATCAGCTGAAGCAAAAAAGCTTAGAAAAACAGATAACTCATGATGATCGCGTCTTCTTTACCCTTGCTCGTTGGGTAATAGTTGACGCGACGGTCAATCTCATTAAAGCCAACTTCTTGGTAGAGAGCTAACGCCACCTGGTTACTTTCTCGTACTTCAAGCCAAGCGCTATCAGCGCCCGCGCCCTCACACATCGACAAGAAGCCTTCAATAAGCACTCGGCCAAAGCCCTGTCCTTGCTTGGCGGGATCGACGGCAATGTTGAGTAACGTCACCTCACCCACAATATTCTGCGCGTAAAAATAGCCCACAACCTCGCCACTCACCTCAAGCACATGATGGCACGCACCGCGGCTCTCAATGGCGTTAATCAAGTTGGCAGACCAAGGATGTGAATGCGCGGCACACTCAATGCGATACACCTCATCAAGGTGCGTTGGCGCTAATGGAACCAGTGCCATGTTATTCTCCTTTGAGAGCCGTTTGGATTTGCTGCCACAAAGCGCGGCGCTCCACTTGATTACCATCAATCGCAGCTAACTCTGGCGACACCAAGGTTTTCACGCCCTCAAATTGGTGAGCATCACAACCGGCATACCAAACCCATGTCAACGCTTTTCTATTAACGGCCATCACCTGATGAGGATAAACGTGGCGCACATTCTCAAGGGTCAATGACATCGCTTGCAACACCTTTTGCAAAAACAGGGCGTCGCTGCCTTGAGGCAGTACAGGTGATACCAACAACAAACAGCAGTCATCATCCAGTGTAATAGGGCTAAGCTCTACGCCATGAAGACGGGAGGGATGCTCAAGTTGGTAGGTATCAATGCCCATCTCATGGAGATAGCCAGTGTTTAACAAAGACATATCGGTTCGTAATCCTTTATTAATGACAAACGGATTCATGAGTAAACGGGGTTGATGAGAATCGGTTAATCAAAACGGACTAATGCGCAGAAAGGCATCATTTGGGCTTCCCGACCAAGTGAAGCTAGCCACTTGGTCGGGAAAATTCTCACACGCGAGAGCGATTAAAAGCTCGCTTTCACCGCATCGGCAATTTTGAGGGCGCTCGCTTGAACCAGCTCAGCATCTTCGCCTTCTACCATAACGCGAATCAAAGGTTCAGTGCCCGACTTACGCAGTAGCACGCGGCCTTTATCACCCAGTTCGGCTTCAACTTGTGCCACACTCTCTTGTACGGCTTTCGCTTCTAGCGGGTTAGAGTCGCCCGAGAAACGCACGTTTTCCAACACTTGCGGGTACAGTGTCATACCTTGCGACAACTCGTGCAAAGTGAGTTTACTGCCCACCACAGATGCCAAAACTTGCAGCGCTGCGACAATCGCATCACCAGTGGTCACCTTATCAAGCAAGATAACGTGGCCTGAGTTTTCCGCACCAATACGCCAGCCTTTTTCGATCAACTGCTCCATCACGTAGCGGTCACCGACAGCCGCACGAACGAAAGGAATCCCCAACGCCTTGAGGCCATTTTCCATCCCTAAGTTGGTCATCAAAGTGCCAACCACGCCGCCTTTTAACTCACCACGACGCAACGCATCTCGCGCAATGATGTAGGCAATTTGGTCGCCATCAATTTTGTTGCCCAAATGATCCACCATGATGATGCGATCGCCATCACCATCAAAGGCGAGACCCAGCGCCGCTTGCTCTTCGACAACACGTTTTTGCAGCGCACGCACATCGGTCGCACCGACTTCATGGTTGATGTTGGTGCCATTCGGCTCCACACCCATCGCGATCACTTCAGCACCGAGTTCACTAAAGACTGCTGGCGCAATATGGTAAGTCGCGCCGTTAGCACAATCGACGACAATTTTTAGCCCGGCTAAGCTCAATGACGACGGGAAGGTACTTTTACAAAACTCAATGTAGCGCCCTGCTGCGTCGTTCAGGCGGCTCGCTTTACCCAGCATGGCCGATTCTACGCACTCAATCTCTTTATCGAGCTCCGCTTCAATTGCGAGCTCCACCTCATCGGGCAGCTTGGTGCCTTCTGATGAGAAAAATTTAATCCCGTTGTCGTAATATGGGTTGTGCGATGCAGAGATAACAATGCCTGCCTCAGCACGGAAAGTTTGTGTCAGATAAGCCACCGCTGGCGTAGGCATTGGGCCGGTAAAGGTCGCTTTCAAACCTGCGGCAGCAAGGCCAGCTTCAAGCGCTGACTCTAGCATGTAACCAGAAATACGCGTGTCTTTGCCAATGATGACTTTTTTCGTGCCTTGCTTTGCCAGTACTTGACCAGCCGCCCAACCGAGTTTCAACACAAAATCAGGGGTGATGGGGTATTGGCCAACTTTTCCGCGCACCCCATCGGTTCCAAAATAACGTCTTTTATCAGACATGGTGAGTCCTTATCTTTTTATTTTATCGCCGCAGAAGGTGAATGGTTCGCTTTGACCATCTCAACCACCTTCATGGCATCAAGCGTTTGTTCGTAATCGTGCACACGAATAATTTGCGCCCCTTTCATCGCTGCGATTGTCGCGCAGCTGACACTCGCCGCCATGCATTCGGCTGGCGCTTTGTCGAGCAGTTTAAATAACATCGATTTACGTGACATGCCCGCCAAGAGAGGCAAACCAAAACGGTGGAACTGCTCAAGATGCGCGAGCATATGATAGTTGTGTTCAAGGGTTTTGCCAAAGCCAAATCCAGGATCGAGGATCAACTGCGCTTTATCAATCCCTGCCGCCTGACAAGCTTGCATGCGCTCTTGCAAAAACTCGCCCACCTCCACTAAGAGATCATCATAGCTTGGGTTTGCTTGCATGGTGCGCGGCTGGCCTTTCATGTGCATCAAACAAATCGGAAGCCCAGATTGAGCCGCCACCTCTAGCGCCCCTGGCTCTTGCAGCGCTCGGACATCATTGATGATATCCGCTCCCGCCGCTATCGCTTGCGCCATGACTTGCGCTTTGCTGGTGTCAATAGAGATCCACACATCAGAGCGAGCGCGAATCGCTTGGATGATAGGCACCACGCGCGCAAGTTCTTCGTCCAAACTCACGTCCGGAGCCCCGGGACGCGTCGATTCACCACCGATATCGATGATGGTCACACCGGCGTCTATCATACGCTGCGCTTGCTCTAGAGCGCGCTCTAAGGAGTTAAACTGGCCGCCATCAGAAAACGAATCGGGCGTAACATTAAGGATCCCCATCACCTGAGGTGTGGAGAGATCGAGGATTTTATTGTTTGCTTTTAGAATCATCATAAACAGAAAAACCCCGAGTTGCCTCGGGGTTTGGTCATTAACAGAAATTATTCTGAGTCTTTTTTCTCAGTGCCTTCTTCAGCAGGTTGCGCTTTTTCAGCTGATTCGCTGCTACTGTTTTCCACCGTTTCATCGGCTTGGACAGGCTCGGCTGCACTCTTGTTTGAGGCGTTATCTCCCCATCCTGCAGGCTCACGAATGTCGCTTTTACGCTCCATCAGGTCATCAATTTGACCCGCGTCGATGGTTTCGTATTTCATCAGCGCATCTTTCATCGCATGCATGATGTCCATGTTGTCTTCCAAGATTTTCTTCGCACGGTCATAGTTGCGGTCGATAATCTTGCGCACTTCATCATCAATCAGCTTGGCGGTATCATCAGACACATGCTTGGTTTGCGTTACGCTGCGTCCTAGGAACACTTCACCTTCATCTTCAGCGTACAACAATGGCCCTAGCTTCTCCGAGAAGCCCCATTGCGTCACCATCTTGCGCGCAATGTCAGTCGCACGTTCAATGTCATTCGATGCGCCTGTCGAGACTTTATCAGGGCCATAAATCAGCTCTTCCGCCAATCGGCCGCCATACAAGCTCGAAATCATCGACTCAAGGTGCTGACGAGACATACTGACTCGGTCTTGCTCTGGCAGATACATGGTCACACCAAGCGCACGTCCACGTGGAATGATCGACACTTTGTATACTGGATCATGCTCAGGGACAAGACGGCCAACGATGGCGTGACCTGCCTCGTGATAAGCGGTAGACGCTTTGGTCTCTTCAGACATCACCATAGAGCGGCGTTCCGCCCCCATCATGATTTTGTCTTTTGCCAGCTCGAACTCCACCAT
Source organism: Vibrio sp. R10-SG-ISO4 (assembly GCF_059834135.1). NCBI lineage: Bacteria > Pseudomonadati > Pseudomonadota > Gammaproteobacteria > Vibrionales > Vibrionaceae > Vibrio > Vibrio sp. R10-SG-ISO4. Next base: position 93,044 of record NZ_JCBDHJ010000020.1, on the reverse strand, counting down.
AGAGACATTGCGCTTGTTACCGCGCGCCGCAAATAATGCTGCTTCGTTGACGAGGTTAGCAAGATCAGCACCCGAGAAGCCCGGTGTACCACGCGCAATCAATGAAGGTTCTACATCACCCGCCAACGGTACTTTACGCATGTGAACTTTCAAAATTTGCTCACGGCCACGTACATCTGGCAAGCCCACGACAACTTGACGGTCAAAACGACCTGGTCGTAACAAGGCTGGGTCCAGTACATCTGGTCGGTTTGTCGCAGCGATAACAATAATGCCTTCATTGCCTTCAAAACCGTCCATTTCAACCAGCATTTGGTTCAGGGTTTGCTCACGTTCATCGTGACCACCGCCCACACCTGCGCCACGTTGACGACCTACCGCATCAATCTCATCGATAAAGATGATACAAGGAGCTGCTTTCTTCGCTTGCTCGAACATGTCACGAACACGCGAGGCACCGACACCGACGAACATTTCGACAAAGTCAGAACCAGAAATGGTAAAGAACGGTACTTTGGCTTCACCGGCAATCGCTTTCGCCAGCAAGGTTTTACCCGTACCCGGAGGACCGACCATCAACACACCCGTTGGGATCTTACCGCCCAGCTTTTGGAAGCGGCTCGGGTCACGCAGGTAATCCACCAGCTCTTTGACGTCTTCTTTGGCTTCATCACAGCCTGCCACATCGCCAAAGGTGGTTTTAATTTGCTCTTCGCTCATCATACGAGCTTTGCTCTTACCGAAGGACATCGCGCCTTTACCGCCACCGCCCTGCATTTGACGCATGAAGAAAATCCACACACCAATCAGTAAGATCATTGGGAACCATGAGATGAAGATAGTGCCGAGCAAACTTTGCTCTTCCGGCGGCGTACCTTGCACCTTCACGTTTTGATTGATCAAGTCATCGAGGAGTTTTTGATCGTAGACGGGCATGTAAGTCACATAACGAGAGCCACCGCCACGACGAACGAAGGTAATTTCGCCGTCTTTAAATGTTGCTTCCTGAATCTGGCCTTGGCCAACTTCCTGTACGAACGTGGTGTAATCTACTGCTCGTCCGTTGCTCTCTCCCGGCCCAAAGCTTTGGAATACCGACATCAAGACTACGGCGATCACTAGCCACAGAATTAAATTTTTTGCCATGTCACTCAAGGTGTCAGCCTCTCGATAACTAATTGTAATTAAAGGTAGGGTACTACAGTTTGAAAACTGTAGCTACAGTGTTAACCGCTGCGAAAAAGAGCAAATAGTTAACCTTTGTAACTAGCGGCCAGCTTGATTAGCCTTTGTAGCCAGTAGCCACGATGAAGACTTCACGTGAGCGTGCTCGCGATGAGTCTGGTTTTCTTACTTTTACGGTTTTAAACAAATCTCGGACTTCTTTCACGTATTGATCGAAGCCTTCGCCCTGAAAAACCTTGACGACAAAGCTACCATTGGGTGCTAGAACTTGTCGACACATATCTAACGCGAGCTCAACCAAGTACATCGCTCTTGGCTGGTCCACTGAGTTATTACCAGCGATGTTCGGCGCCATATCGGACATCACCACATCGACCATAGACGGTTGGATTCGCTCTAGCAGGGCTTCGAGCACGGCATCGTCTCTAAAATCCCCTTGCAGAAAGCTCACCCCAGCGATCGGATCCATCGGCAACAAATCACACGCGATGACTTGCCCGCTGTCCCCCACTATTTTAGCAGCATATTGAGACCAACCACCGGGCGCAGCGCCCAAATCCACCACAGTCATGCCTGGTTTTAGTAACTTATCTTTGCTTTGGATCTCTTCCATCTTAAAATAAGCGCGAGAGCGATAGCCTTTTTTTCTCGCTTCGTTGGCATATTTGTCGTCGAAGTGTTCTTTCAACCAACGACCAGAACTGGCCGAATGCTTTTGTTTACTCATTCTAATCCTAATAAGACGTAAATAGGAGCTATTGCTGTAATAGGGAAGCCCTATTGCGGCTCACTCTGGAGCAAGGAAGCCATCTTTCGAACATCCCGCCCGCTTGATAATTAACCATCGCTCAATAAATGATAGTCTTCCACCATAGATGGCGTTAAAATAGGGCTTTTCAACCCTAATATTAAAGAAAATTGGCCGCGTAATGAACCTAAGCACCAAACAAAAGCAGCATCTTAAGGGCCTAGCACACAGCTTAAAACCAGTTGTGCTCCTCGGCGCGAACGGACTCACGGAAGCTGTTCTAGCGGAAATCGACATTGCTCTCAACTACCACGAACTGATCAAGGTGAAAATCGCCTCTGAAGATCGTGACACCAAAAACCTGATTGTCGACGCTATCGTGCGTGAAACAGAAGCAGAGAAAGTCCAAGTGATTGGCAAAACGCTTGTTCTGTTCCGTCAATCTGAAGATCGTAAAATCGAACTTCCACGCAAGTAATCTCGTCCGAGCCGATGGGTACTCCATCACGGCGGACAAGTCACTTGCCACACCAAGATTCACGCTCCCTCTTACTTATATAGATAAAGCTTAGGTAGATAAAACTTAGGTAGACGCACTTAAGTAGGCACACTGTTTAGGTACACCCGCTGTACTCATTGCAATGTAGAGTATTGAATCCAACAAAAAAGGTCGCGCTGCGACCTTTTTTGTTGCTTGAAACCTTTTCTGAACACACCGATGAGCGGTTGGCTCAAGTCGTTGCTCAGCGAGCATCCTGCTGACTTATATTCTCTCAACTAACTTAGATACTCTCAACTAAAGGTACTCAACACGATCAATTTCGAAATCACGCTCACCACCTGGGGTTGCAATCACGACTTCATCGCCTTCCATCTTACCAATCAAGCCACGAGCAATCGGAGAGCTGACAGAAATGCGACCCGCTTTGATATCAGCCTCATCGTCACCGACGATTTGGTAGGTTTTTTCTTCTTCAGTGTCGCAATCGATCAGTGTGACCGTTGAGCCGAAAATCACTTTGCCTGTGTTTTCCATCTTAGTGACATCGATCACTTGAGCGATCGACAGCTTGTATTCGATATCACGGATCTGCGCTTCACAAATACCTTGCTCTTCGCGAGCCGCGTGGTACTCAGCGTTTTCTTTCAGGTCGCCAAGCTCACGAGCTTCAGCAATCGCTTCAGAAATTTGTGGGCGAAGTTTCAAGAGTCGGTCGAGTTCTTCACGTAGCTGCTTTTCGCCACGCAGTGTCATTGGGACTTTTTCCATTATTACCTCATTCCAAAGCATTCTTTGGACAAAACAAAACTACCTAATCACGAGGACTAGGTAGGGATTCAATCAATCGGTTTGTTCTAGTGTAAACAAACTTGGCAACGAAATCATCTTAATTCATCGTACATGAGAGATCACACTCTTAATGCACACATATGCAACCAAACCAACACCAGAACCAGATTTTTGCAGCGGTCAAAAATCCGACAATCAAGATAAAAAATGATAAATTTTTCGTTTTTTTCGACACCCAAACAAAAAGGTAAAAATCACAACAAATCAATAACTTGATATTTTTTTACCCTCAATAAAACAGTGTTCAAAAACGGTTTTTATATCGTTTTACTACCGCTCAGGGGAACTTTGACGGTACAACATGAGCACGAATTGCTCTGGCGACTCAAATCAGTATTTCATATTTATCCGCCTTTTCTTAAGTATGAACATTGAGTCTTCAGGGAATGCGTACGAGGATAAACACGCAAGTGACATCACTCGCATATAAAATTTATGGACAGTAAATTAGGACTAAATAAGATGAACAAGACTCTAATCGCTCTAGCAGTATCTGCAGCAGCAGTGGCAACTGGCGCAACCGCAGCAGACGGCATCCAAGCTGGTGGTATCGAAGGTACTTCTGTATACAGCTCAAACGGTAACTCACTAGAAATCGGTGGCCGTGCTGAAGCTCGCCTATCTCTAAAAGACGGCAAAGCTGACGACAAAACTCGCGTACGTCTAAACTTCCTAGGCAAAACTGAAATCGCTGACGGTCTTTACGGTGTAGGTTTCTACGAAGCAGAGTACAACGCAAACGATAACAGCACTAGCGATCAAAACGATATCGATCACCGTTACACTTACGCGGGTATCGGCGGTGAGTTCGGCGAAATCACTTACGGTAAAAACGACGGTGCACTTGGCGTAATCACAGACTTCACAGATATCATGTCTTACCACGGTAACTCTGCAGCATACAAAATTGCTGTTGCAGACCGCACTGACAACATGATGTCTTACAAAGGTCAATTTGACGACCTAGCAGTAAAAGCAAGCTACCGTTTTGCTGACCGCGTTGAAGGCGCGGACAAGTACGAAGACAACAAAACTGATGGTTACTCACTGTCTGCTATCTACGCGATCGGCGACACTGGCGTTAACCTAGGTGCTGGTTACGCAGATGCGAACGTGGGTAACTACGGTTCAGAAAGCCAGTACATGCTAGCGGCTTCTTACGCAATCAATGACTTCTACTTCGCGGGTACGTTTGTTGACGGCGAAGAAAAAGCGAACACTGTTGCGAAAACAAAAACTGACCTAACTGGTTACGAGCTTGCGGCAGCGTACAAGATGAACAAAACTGCGTTCACTCTAACGTACAACTACCTAGAGTCAAAAGAAGGTGGTGTTAAAGCTGACGAAGCAGACAACCTAGCTATTGATGCAACTTACTACTTCAAACCAAACTTCCGTACTTACATCTCTTACAACTTCAACCTATTGTCAGCAGGCGACAACAACGGTGATGTGAGCAAGATGGATGCTGAAGACGAGCTAGCGCTAGGTCTACGTTACGACTTCTAATTTGCTGACCCTTTGTCAACAATCTAAGACGCCTGCTTGCTAGCAGGCGTTTTTTTTCTCGTTATACTGACACTCGTTTCTTAATCGGTGCTTTGGTATGACTTCTCTTCTTCGCTCCCTTGTTTCTCTGTCGCTGTGCCTATTCGTGGCCCCTAGCGCGCATGCCAACATTACCCCGAGTTCAGCGCCTACTGCGCAGCCTTATCCCCCACTCTCTCATCTGCCCGTTGGTAGTCGTAGTGCGTTAAGAATTGAAAGCTTAGTGGAGAGAGACACCGCGCTCGCCACCGACAACCAAGACCAATATTTTCCACCAGCCAGTACACTGAAACTGCTCACGGCGCTCGCGGCCAAGCTAGAGCTTGACGACAACTTCCGCTTTGAGACTCATCTTGCGACGGCCGGTCAAGATTGGGTGATTCAGTTTAGTGGTGACCCGACTCTAATGAGCCAAGATCTCAACAATCTGCTCGCTCTCGCCAAACGCGATGGTCGTGCTGAGATTAAAGGGGATCTTTGGCTCGATAACCGAGCGTTTACCGGCTATGACCGCGCTGTTGGCTGGCCCTGGGATAGCTTAGGTGTGTGCTACAGCGCGCCTGCCAGTGCCATTTCACTGGATGAAAACTGTGTGTACGCGTCGATTTATACCCAAGACGATGGCAAAACACGTGTCTATGTGCCTGAGCAGTACCCCATTTACGTCACATCAAGCGCTAAGTCGGTCAGTCAAACCGAGCAACAAGCCACACAGTGTGATTTGGAGCTACTCTCTTCCCCCGACAACCACTACCAGCTTCAAGGATGCTTAACCCAGCGTGAAAAGCCGCTGCCGCTCAAATTCGCGGTTCAAGACCCAGAGCTTTACACTCAACGTATGGTAAGCCAGCAACTGCGCGCACTCGGCATTACGCTGAAAGGACAGGTTCGTATTGGCCAACCGCCAGCGGCAGACACTCAGCGTATCGCCACTCACCGCTCTGCGCCGCTATCCGATTTGATTACCACCATGTTGACCAAATCCGACAACTTGATTGCAGATAACCTGACCAAAACCTTGGGCGCGAAGTTCTATATTCAACCGGGCAGTTTCAGTAATGGTACCAAGGCGATTAAGCAGATTATCTTCGCCCATACCGGCATTGATTTAACCGATGTCCCCATGACCGATGGCTCAGGATTGTCACGCAACAATCGCATCACGACAGCCATGATGGCGAAGGTGCTTCGCTACATCTGGCAACACGATGAAGACTTAAATCTGATCGCTGCCATGCCAAAATCAGGTGAAAATGGCACGCTGCAATATCGACGCAGTATGCGTCAATCGCCCATCAAGGGCGCATTGGTGGCGAAAAGTGGCTCGATTTACGGCAGCATGAATATGGCTGGCTTTGGGCTTGATGAACATGGTACACCGACCACACTATTTATTCAGTTTGTGGCCGATTACCACCCGGGAGAGGAGAGCCGCGACGCCCCAAGAGGCACCGCGGCTATTACCCAGTTTGAAAGGTTGTTTTATCAAGACGTGGTCAATTTCAGTCAGGCAATCCCTAAGAACGCGTTAACCACAGTGAAATAGATCCACATCCCCGAAATATCAACAATGGACGCCAACACCGGGCTGACAAGTACCGCCGGATCCAACTTGAAAGCCCGAGCGACAATCGGCAGTACACCGCCTAACGTCGTTGATAGGGTGACTTGGATAAACAAAGCCACCGCAATGGCGAGCGCAATTAGGTCAATGTCAAACCCGCCTGCTGAGGCGCTGTCGCTAAACAACAAGATGCGGCCTATCATCACCAGAGCAATCGCCAACGCGAGGCACAGTGCCACGCGGCTCTCTTTCCAAAGCACTAACAGCCATTGCCGCTTACGTAACTCTCCCGTCGCTAACGCTCGAATCACCAAGGTCGCCGCTTGGGTGCCGGTATTGCCCCCTGCTGCCGCGATGACAGGCATATACACCGCCAATAGCACCAGTTGGCTTAAAGTGTCTTCATATTGGGCGATGATCAACCCAGAGACGATCCCGAGTAGGGCCAACGCGATGATCCAACCGATTCGTTGCTTCACGTGCTCCAGCACCGACGTACTCAGATAGCTATCCCCGGTTTCTACTTCCGAGTGGATAAGACCCAGTTGGTGCGCATAGTGACGCGCCAGTTTGTCATGCCCTTGAAGCTCGAGTTTTGAAATCAAGGTCTGAACGTAACCGATGGTGCAGTGGTGTAAAATGGCCACCGCCTCTTCAATCGGCATTACCGTCAACAGATGAAGCTGATGACTTTGCTCGTATTGCAAAAACGCGCTGCGAGCGGCACCAATCTCTTCACGAGAAAAGTGTGATTGTGTGTCTACAAAAGGTTTGCTCATTACCGTCATGGCGAATCTCCCGATTGGCAAAAAGGTAACGACCATCACGCATGAGAAATGCGTAACTAGTATGAATAAGCGAAAATGCTGTGAGGAGAAAAACGCGAGAAAGGAAACAGGACTCTACCACCGAGGTAGAGCAAATGGAGGCCATACCGACAGCGGATTATTTTTCCCCTTTGATACTAGGGGGATGGTCGGTAGTGTTCATAAAAATCTCCAAAAAAACCACCAAATTGGCAGCGGCGAGAGTGTAGCAAAACAGGCAGAAAAAATCAGTCAAAATCGTGTTAAAAAGCCCGATAGATTTGCCCTATACCTGGCGCCAACCCATCATTACAGGCAATAAAAAAGCGCCGAATATCGACGCTTTTTCCACTCGTTTTACCCTCTGTCACTAGTCGCTAGGAACTAGGAACTAGGAACTAGGAACCAAAACCCATCACTCAATCGTGATACGTGCGAACTTACGCTTACCCACTTGGAATACGTAAGTGCCCGCTTCAGGTACGAATTTCGCGTCCGCGACCTTCTCACCCTCTATTTTCGCCGCACCCTGTTTCACCATGCGCATCGCGTCTGAAGTAGAAGCGCACAAACCGGCGTCTTTAAGCAGGTTGGCAACAGGCGTACCAGCGTCAAAGGTAAACTCTGGCATCTCATCTGGGATCTGATTTTTAGCAAATCGGTTAACAAACTCTTGCTCAGCGGCATCTGCATCGGCTTCACTATGGAAGCGGGCGATGATCTCTTTCGCCAACAAGACTTTGACATCACGTGGGTTTTTGCCCGCAGCAATGTCGGCTTTAAATTGCGCGATCTCCTCAAGAGGACGGAACGACAACAACTCGTAGTAGCTCCACATCAGATCATCAGAGATAGACATGATCTTACCAAACATCTCACTTGGCGCTTCGCTGACACCAATATAGTTGTGCGCCGACTTAGACATCTTCTTCTCACCATCTAAGCCCACCAGCAGTGGCATGGTCAGCACAACTTGCGGTTTTTGTCCGTGCGCTTTTTGCAGCTCACGTCCCATCAGCAGGTTAAACTTTTGGTCCGTACCACCTAGCTCAACATCGGTCTCCATCGCCACCGAGTCGTAACCTTGCAGTAGTGGGTACATGAACTCGTGAATCGCGATTGGCTGACCGCCTGTGTAGCGCTTTTTAAAATCATCACGCTCAAGCATACGCGCCACAGTTTGCTGCGCGGCAAGACGGATCATACCTTCAGCGCCCAGCTCAGATAACCACTCAGAGTTGAACTGAATCTTGGTCTTGGCAGGATCGAGGATCTTGAATACTTGCTCTTTGTAGGTCTCTGCATTGCGCAGCACGTCTTCACGAGTCAGTGGTGGACGTGTGGTGTTCTTCCCGGTTGGGTCACCCACCATGCCGGTAAAATCACCAATCAAAAAGGTCACATCATGGCCTAGCTCTTGGAACGCACGCAGCTTGTTTAGGATAACCGTATGGCCTAAGTGAATGTCGGGAGCCGTGGGATCAGCGCCCAACTTAATGCGTAGTGGACGCCCTTCTTTTAACTTAGCAATCAGTTCTTCTTCTGGAATTAGCTCTTCAACACCGCGCTTAATCTCCGCTAGTGCAGCTTCAATGCTCGCCATTCTTGTTCACTCCCACAGATTTGGCAAAAATTTGATAATTTCCCATCTTACTTGAATAGCGATGCTTTTTGAAACCAGTTAGACTAAACAGCTAGGCTTTTTCTCGAATTTTTTAGAACGGACAAACGATGTTGTCTCTTTTCGCTCGACTTCCTTGGTTTCACCGAGCTTTTATCGCTTTGTTTAGCGCGCTAATTGTGGTTGCCTTGTTTCTTCCCACACCTCAGGATTTGCGTCAGGATGACAAGCGCTACCAAATAGGTACGCCTTACCCTATCGCGATTGATGCCACCGCGTTAGAGATCGACACTGTGATCGGTCCGCCATCGATTCTTCGTTGGGACAAACACACCATTGGCTCTGGCGACAGCATGGCACTGCTCTTTCAGCGTGCTGGCCTCTCTTCTCGATTGCTGTATGAACTCACCTCCACCAATAAAGAGATAGAGCAACAACTGACAAGAGTACGCCCCGGCGATGCGTTTCTATTTGGCTTTGATGAAAACAACCAACTGGTGCAAATCAAACGCGAGCTGAGCCCGTACGAATCATTTCTGATCACCCGCTCTGAAGACGGCTTTCGTTCAAGTCTTGATGTCAAAGAAGTCTTTTATCAATACAACTACGCCGAAGCGACCATTACCTCTAACTTTTGGAATGCAGGGGTCAGCGCCGGTTTAACCGCCAACCAAATCATGGAGCTGGCTGGGATTTTTGGTTGGGACATCGACTTTGCCCTCGATATCCGCCAAGGCGACGGCTTTAAGATTCTTTACCAAGAGAAAGTGGTCGAAGGGGAAATTGTCGGACGAGGTAAAATCATCGCTGCGCTATTTACCAACCAAGGTGATAACTTCACGGCGATTTTAGATGACCACACGGGCAACTATTACGATGAAAATGGCCGGGCGATGAAAAAAGCCTTTTTGCGCTCACCGCTCGATTTTCGCCGCGTCTCTTCTAACTTTAACCCAACGCGTCGCCATCCGGTTACCGGACAGGTACGTGCTCACCGCGGAACCGATTACGCCGCGCCTGTCGGTACGCCGATATGGGCCGCTGGTGATGGTGTAGTGATTAAATCCAGCTATAACCAGTTCAATGGCAACTACGTCTTTATCAAGCACAGCAACACCTACATCACTAAGTACCTGCACCTGCAAAAACGCAAAGTCAAAACCGGGCAGCGCGTAAAACAGGGGCAAACCGTGGGTACGCTCGGTGGTACTGGCCGTGTGACTGGACCGCACTTGCATTATGAGTTTTTGGTCAATGGCGTTCACAAAAACCCAAGAACAGTCAAACTGCCGCAATCAAAGTCGTTAACGGGTAAAGAGAAAACCACCTTTATTGCCAACGCCAAGATTCGCTTAGATAAACTCGAACGCTATGGTGAGCTGTTAGCCACTCGTTAAGTGAACAAGAAAAACGGGCTGCATCGCTTTGGGAAAATCCGAAAGCGATGCAGCCCGTTTTTGTTATCACTACTCACATCGGCAACGTATGGTTACGCTTGTATGGCGTTACTCTTCGATTTTGTGCTCGCGGCCGAGCATCAACAAACACGGCGTCAGCACTAAGGTTAATACCGTTGCGAAGGCCAGACCTCCGGCTACCGCCGTCGCAAGTTGTGACCACCACTGCGTACTCGGCGCGCCAAACTCGATCTTCTGATTGAGCAGATCAATGTTCATTTCCAGCACCATCGGCAGCAAACCAAGAATGGTCGTGACAGTGGTCAACATTACTGGACGCAGCCTTTGTACGCCGGTGCGCAAGATCGCTTCGCGTTTTTCCAAACCGCGTTTGCGCAGCTGATTGAAGGTATCAATCAAAACAATGTTGTTGTTCACCACTATACCCGCCAACGCTATCACACCAATGCCCGACATAATGACGCCAAACGGTTTTTGGAACACGATCAACCCAGCAAACACGCCTACCGTGGAGAAAAGAACCGCACTGAGGATCAAAAACGCTTGGTAGAAGCTATTGAACTGGGTGATCAAAATCAGCGCCATCACCACCAGCGCCACCATAAAGGCTTGCTGAAGGAAGGCCGATGAGTTTTCTTGCTCTTCGTTCTGCCCGCGAATTTTAAACTCAACACCGGAAGGTAAATCCAAACTGGCTAACGCTTGATTCACTTTAGGCAATTCCAGCGCCAAGTTGTAGCCTTCACGGATATCGGCAAAGATGTTGATTACTCGGTGGCCATCAATACGGCGAATCGTATCTTGCTTGTGATTCGGGATAATGCTGGCAAAGTTAGTGATCGGCACCATGCCTGCCGCGGTTTTGACTTTCAATTGGTCAAAGCGGCCAATATCGCGCTTCTCCGCTGGGTAGCGCACTAAGATATCGACCTCTTCGTTCGCATCATCGGGCAAGTAATCACCCAATTTGAGACCATTGGTAACAAACTGAACCGTATTGCCCACCAGCGTAGCGTCCGCAAGAAAACGTGACGCATCATCACGGCGGATATCAATTTGCCAATCAATCCCCTCTTTACTGGAGGTATCACTGACGTTAGTAAAAGCCTCATAGCCATCGGCCCAGTGACGGACCACTTTGGCCGCTGAGTCGAGTTCGGTCGGGATTCGCGCGGACATTTCGATCACCAAATCGTGCTCAACTGGCGGGCCCGCATCGGGAAATTTGTACTCAATCTCAACGCCGGCGTAGTGATCGGTTTGCGCTTTCAACTCTTCAATAATGGTTTTGACTTTACGACGGTATTGCCAATCCACTGGTGTAATTTGGATCTGGCCAATTTCATCATCGCCACCGGTTTTGGTATAGACGCTTTCAAACTCATCATGACCCAGCATCACCGCTTCGATATCGCGCATGATGACGTCTTTCTCATCCAATGAGAGATCACCATACGAACGTACTTTCACCGTGAAAAATGGCGGATCAACCTCAGGGAAGAACTCCGCCCCTAAGCCTGCTTTTGAGTACGCAAAGCCCACCCCCACCGAGAGCAAAATGGCGCTGAGCAGAATTTTCAACGGATGTTTTAGAGCAATATCCAGCGTGTGATAGTAAAGCTTAGTAATACCGGTCGCTTGGCTAAAATCACCCTCGTGCAGCGCAACCATCTTCTCTCGCTGCGCTTTCGTCACATTTTGTGGACGTCCAATCAAACTGCCGAGCACAGGGACAAACAGCAGTGCCATTGCCAAAGAGGCCGCTAAGGTAGCGATCAAGGTCAAAGGCAGATACTTCATAAACTCGCCGGTAATGTCTGGCCAAAACAGCAGCGGTGCAAACGCCGCTAAGGTGGTCGCCGTCGACGCTGTGATAGGCCACGCCATACGTTTGGCCGCATCACGATATGCATCGCGCCTTGGCGTCCCTTCTTGCATCCGTCTGTCAGCGAACTCGGTGACCACAATGGCCCCGTCGACCAACATACCGACTGCCATAATCAGTGAAAACAGCACCACAATGTTAACCGTGAGGCCAAACACTGATAGCACCAACAAACCGGTTAGAAACGAGCCCGGTATCGACACCCCCACCAGCAAGGCAGTTCGCACACCAAGAATGGCGATGATCACTATCACCACCAAAATGATCGCCGACATGATGTTGTTTTGCAGATCATTGAGCATCATTTTGACATCATCAGACTGGTCGTAGGTGTATTTGACCAGCAGATTGCTTGGCCACTCATCGCGTTGCTGCGCTTCACTCATCACGGCTTTGACCAGTGCCACGGTATCGATGATGTTTTCCCCAGCGCGCTTTTTCACATCCAACACAATGGCCGATTTGCCATCTAACCGCGCGTAACTCTCTGGGTCACGAAATGCGCGGCGCACCGTTGCCACATCGCCAAAGGTAATCACCTGCTTGCCATCGACTTTGACCGGCAGCTCCAGCACATCCTTTAATGAGTCGAACACCGACGGCACCTTGACCGAAAAGCGGCCATGGCCGGTATCAACGAAACCGGCGGCGACCACGCGGTTATTCAGCGCTATCAGGTTATAAATATCCGCTTGATCTAGCCCGTAGCTTTCCATCAATAAGGGATCGACAATGATCTCGACGATGTCTTCGCGATCCCCGGCAATGTCGACTTCCAGAATCTGTCGATAGCTCTCTAGCTTATCTCGTAGCTGACGGGCGATTTGAACAATGGTTCGCTCAGGTACGGTGCCATACAGCACCACGGTCAACGCGGGCTCTTCAGAGGCCAATGTCACTTCGTTGACCGTAGGCTCATCACTGTCTGCGGGCAATTTAGGCTTGGCTAAATCCACCGCTTCACGTACGTCCGCCATTGCTTTGTTTAAATCCACGCCGACACTGAATTCCAGCATCACTGACGCATGCCCTTCTGATGCGGTTGAGGTCATCTCTTTGACCCCTTCAATGGCGCGCAGCTCTTGCTCTATTGGGCGCACTAATAAGCGCTCCGCATCGGTGGGCGAAATGCCTTGGTGGCCGACGGACACATAGATAATAGGAATGGTGATGTCAGGGCTCGACTCTTTAGGGATGGTGACATACGTCATCACACCAGCGACCAAAATAAACAGCAATAACACCAACATGGTACGCGTACGCGACAGCGCCGCATCAATCATGGATAACATAGTGCGCCCCTATTGCTGCAAGGTGGAAGAGTCTGAAGAGGACGATCGCGCCACCGCATTCACTTCATCACCGTCACGCACAAACCCTTGCCCTACAGTAATGATGTCAACCCGCTCACCTAGGCCCGTGAGCCATACGCCATCTTGCTCTGCCTTAACCAGTTGAATCGGGACAAACTTCACCCGCTTACCCTGCAAGGTCTTCACGCCCAAATTGCCGGCTTCGTCGAGTGCCAACATGGCCGGCGTCACTTTGACGGCCAACTGCTCTGTAAGATTCAAGGTCACTTCTGCGCTCACCCCTGCAGGGATCGCTTGCTTGGGATTCTCTAGCTCTATTTCAATTGGAAACGTATTGGTAGAGGCGGAAGAGACACGGGAGATATAGCGGATCTTGCCAACCAACTGGTCGCCATGAATTAAGCTCACTTGCGCTTCTTGATCAAGAGACAAATCGCGAATATGTCGCTCGCTCACATCCGCTTCAATGACCAATCGCTCAAGATCAATCAAGGTCGCCACGGGGTCGCCGATACCGACAAAATCCCCCTGTTCAATAAAGAGGTGATCCACAATGCCATTGAACGGCGCGCGCACGGATGTGTTCGCCAATGAGGTTTTGACATTGCTGACCATTGCCTTGGCTTCCACCAGCGCCGCTTGAGCCGTAGTAAACGCCACTTCCCCTTGCAGCCCTCTGTCTTTGAGCGATTGTGCAGCTTTGTACTCTTTTTCTCGCACTTGCAGCATTGCTTGCGCTCGTTCGAGTTGAATACCGAGATCGGCCTTATCAATCAGAGCAATCACCTGACCTTGGGTGACTGACTGACCTTTCTCAACCTGAAGTGAGACGATTTTACCGGCAATCTCTGCCCCTAAACGTGCTTGCTTGTTCGGTGCAGTGCGTCCATACAATTCAATGGTTTTGTGGGTATTTTGCGCCTCGAATGTCTGATAAGAGACCTTAGCAAGAGGAATGGGCGGCGCCGCGCTGGCTGTTTCGGCTTCGTCCGCATTGGTCGCCCCCATGCCTAGCCACACCGATAATCCGATCACAATCATCAGTGACACCAAGTAGGGTCTGACCGCGAAAAACCGCAACAGAGAGAATCTAGCCATGACAGTCCTTTGAGTTTTATTTTGTCGTGTTAATTTAGGATATAAATTAACCACATAAAAAGAAAACAGTGTGACAAGGATATTTAGCTGAGATCTCAGTTTCAGGAAAACGCCCCGTTGTACGGGATTGTCAGCGATAAAATCAAACAGGCAAAAGGATTCTCATAAAACCATGCTAAAAAAACAAAGGCTGCTCAATCGGCAGCCTTTGTCGGTAGGAAAAGGAGTATGGGGTTACACGCTAAAGGACGCACCACAACCGCAGGTAGTGGTCGCATTCGGGTTATTAACGAAAAAGCGCGAGCCTTCCAACCCTTCTGTATAGTCAACTTGACCACCGACCAAGTATTGCAAACTCATCGGATCCACCACTAAGGTCACGCCGCTATTCACAATGGTGGTGTCGCCTTCGTTAACACTCTCATCAAAAGTGAAACCGTATTGGAAGCCGCTACAGCCGCCCCCGGTGATGTAGACGCGCAGTTTTAGGTTTGGGTTTTCTTCTTCTGCAATCAGAGCACCAACTCGCTTCGCTGCGGCATCAGAAAATGTTAGTGGGATATTTACTTCGCTCACGATGACCTCTCTCACTCGTGTCAACCCAACAGCTTTCGCGCTGGATGGTTCATCTTTATATAATAGCCACGATTATCTAATACCTGAGTGAAGCGTTCAAGTATTCACCATCTTTGCCCGAGTATTTTTAACAATTTCGCCGCTTCGTGATGAAAAACTCCCCGTTCTGTGGTGGAAAGCGTTTTAATCGCATCAGTGGGGCAGGTACAATGCGAGGCAAATTGGTCCGAGCAATCAGAAGAGGATATCCCAATGACCAAATCAGCCGAACTGTATCAAAAGGCACAGCAAACAATCCCAGGCGGCGTGAACTCTCCCGTTCGTGCGTTTAATGGCGTGGGCGGAGCACCGATTTTTATCGAGCGAGCCGATGGCCCTTTGATTTTTGATGCGGATGGCAAAGCGTACATCGACTACGTTGGCTCTTGGGGTCCAATGATTCTTGGTCACAACCATGTGGCGATTCGTGATGCCGTGATCACCGCAGCGCAGCGCGGACTCAGCTTTGGCGCGCCGACGGAAATGGAAATCACCATGGCGGAATTGGTCAGCGAGTTGGTGCCATCAATGGAGCAAATGCGCATGGTCAGCTCTGGTACTGAAGCTACCATGAGTGCGATTCGTCTTGCACGTGGCTTCACTGGCCGAGACAAAATCATCAAGTTTGAAGGTTGCTACCACGGTCATGCCGACAGCTTGCTGGTCAAAGCCGGCTCTGGTGCGCTGACACTCGGTCAACCAAGCTCGCCTGGCGTTCCGGCCGATTTTGCCAAGCACACCCTAACAGCAACGTTTAACGACCTTGATTCTGTGCGCGAGCTGTTTGCTGCCAATCCAGGTGAGATCGCCTGTATTATCGTTGAACCTGTGGCAGGCAACATGAACTGTATTCCACCTGTTGATGGCTTCCATGAAGGGCTGCGTGAGATTTGTGACCAAGAAGGCGCCTTGCTGATTTTTGATGAGGTCATGACAGGTTTCCGCGTTGCCCTTGGCGGCGCACAAGGCCACTACAACATCAAACCAGACCTCACCACATTGGGTAAAGTGATCGGTGGCGGTATGCCTGTGGGCGCCTTTGGCGGCCGCAAAGACGTCATGCAATACATTGCGCCAACAGGGCCGGTTTACCAAGCGGGCACACTCTCCGGCAACCCAGTCGCGATGGCAGCGGGTTACGCCTGTTTGTCGGTTCTGCGTGAAGAGGGCAATGAAAAACGCCTAGCGGCAAAAACCAAGCAACTGGCTGACGGCTTTAAAGCGTTGGCTGCCGAGCACGGCATTCCGCTGCTGGTCAATCAAGTCGGCGGCATGTTCGGTTTCTTCTTTACCGATCAAGAACGCATCACCTGCTACGAAGATGTGACACGCTGTGACATCGAGCGATTTAAGCGCTTCTTCCACTTGATGTTAGAACACGGCGTCTACCTTGCCCCATCGGCGTTCGAAGCGAGCTTCACCTCCCTCGCTCACGGCAGCAAAGAGATCGAAGCAACGCTTGAAGCGGCGGATCGCTGTTTCGCTCAGCTTGCGCAAGAAGCCTAATCGCATCTAGGCGGCATTGCGCCCCTAATGAAAGGCAAAGAGAAAGGCTGCATCGCGCAGCCTTTTTTATGCCCGTAGAATCATCGCCAAAAGAAGAGCACGGTGACCACCAGCGCGAGTATCAACAGACCAAACCAAGAGAGTCCACGACGCTTTGCGCGCGTAGGGCAATCACCGTTCTCATTATTACAACAGCCCATCATTTTTCTCCTTACATCGCAGCCTTAACCGGCGCTGTGCACGTTAGTGATTGAAGCTTGAAGGGTTTAACGCCATTATACGACTACCTTGTTGCATAAATGGACGTCATCGTGTCAAACAAAGTTACCATCACTTCGAGTCATTGGGTATTGATCCTCGCCTTGTTAGCGGCCGGATTTGCGTGCTATCTGTTAGTCGAACCCTACGTCAACTCCATCGTCATGGCGTTTATCATCTCCATCCTCATGTTGCCGATTCATCAGGCTCTTGAGCGTAAAATGCCCAAGCACAACAATGTCGTCGCCCTGCTCTCCTGCGTGATTTTGACCTTCATTATCGTCGTCCCTCTGCTGTTTGTGTTTGCTGCGATTGTGCAGCAAGGCTCGGCCTTTTCACAAAACGTCTATCAATGGGTCACGCAAGGTGGGATTCAAGCGCTGTTTGAGCATCCTTGGGTTGTCAAAGGCTTATCTATCGTCAACAACTACCTCCCCTTTGATGCGATTGAGCCCTCGCAAATCGCCCAAAAAGTGGGCCAGTTTGCCACCCGTTTTGGCTCCAACTTGGTCGGCATCAGCGCGAAAATTTTAGGTGATGCCACAACCTTCTTGATGGATTTCTTCCTCATGCTGTTTGTACTGTTTTTCTTGTTGCGCGATCGCGAGAAGATCATTGGCGCCATTCGTCATATCCTGCCGCTTTCACGCAGCCAAGAAGACAAATTGCTTGATGAGATAGAACAGGTATCCAAATCGGCGGTGATGGGATCGTTTTTAACCGCTATTGCGCAAGGGGTAGCAGGCGGCATCGGCATGTGGTTGGCGGGATTCCCGGGTTTGTTCTGGGGCACCATGATGGGGTTTGCATCGTTTATCCCCGTCGTCGGTACTGCTCTGATTTGGATTCCTGCCGTGAGCTACCTATTTTTAAGTGGCGATACCACTTGGGCGATTTTCCTCACGGTGTGGAGCGTTGCGGTGGTGGGCTCCATCGATAACTTACTCAGACCTTTGCTGATGCAAGGCAGCGCGGGGATGAACACGCTCATGATCTTTTTCTCCCTGCTTGGCGGCATCCATCTATTTGGTTTGATTGGCTTAATCTACGGTCCGCTGATCTTTGCCGTGACCATGGTGTTGTTCAACATCTATGAGGAAGAGTTTCAAGACTTTCTCGACCGCCAAGATCAAAACTGACCTCACGTCTAATGCTTAGTATGACTGGGCGCTTGGTATCATCGGGGGATTGTGCGAAAATCCCCCGTCTTTTTCCGTCAGAGCTCATTATGTCTGCTTACATCGCGCCTAGCCATATTGCCCAACGTCAACTCGCTTACTTTGAAGGTAAACACGTCTTAGTGGCAGGAGAATCCGAAGATCTCTTTCCCATTGAATTGGCCAACCACTGCCAATCGGTCACCGTATTCACCACCCACTATGGCTACTATCGCCAGTTGAGTGCGCATACCACCATAGATTGTCAGTTTGGCGTGCAATACGAACCCAAAGACGAGAATAAAGCGCCAGCGGATTTAGTGCTGCTGTACTGGCCAAAAGCCAAAGCGGAAGCAGAATACCTACTGGCAATGTTGATGGCCCAATTGGGCGAAGGGTGCGAAATCGTCGTTGTTGGGGAAAATCGCTCAGGCATTAAAAGCATCGAAAAGATGTTCAAGCCCTACGGCACAATCCGCAAATATGACTCAGCACGCCGCTGCTCCTTCTATTGGGGTCAATGCACACAAACTCCCCCAGCGTTTCAATTGGACGCTTGGTTTAAGCGCTATGAAGTGAGCTACCAAGAGACGCGCCTGACGATCCACAGTTTGCCTGGGGTATTCAGTCACGGTGAGTTTGATATTGGCAGCCAACTGCTGCTTGATACCCTGCCGCCACTCAGCGGAAAAGTACTCGACTTTGGTTGTGGCGCGGGCGTGATTGGCAGCGTGATGGCTGCACTCAACCCTGGTATAGAGCTAGAGATGTGTGACATCAGCGCCCTGGCCGTGGCATCAAGCCAAGCGACCTTAGCCGCCAATGGTTTAACCGGGCGTGTGTTTGCGTCCGATATCTACTCTGATACCGATGATGACTATCAATTTATCATCAGCAACCCACCGTTCCACTCAGGCCTTGATACCAGTTACAGCGCAACCGAGACCTTACTAGAGCAAGCGCCCACTCACCTTAATCGCCAAGGAGCGCTGTTTATTGTTGCCAATAGCTTTCTCAAGTACCCGCCGATTATCGACGCCGCTTTCGGTAAATGCGAGACGCTAAATAAGACCAACAAGTTCGCTATTTATCACGCCAAACGCTAGCCTATCTCGCCCAACCTCGCTCAGAAGTTGGGCTATTTTGTCCTCTTTTCGTTAAAAATGCGCCGCTAACCACGCTTTGCGGGCAACTTACTTGTCAAAGTAAAAAAACTCGTTAAATTTGTCAGTTTAAGAAATTAACGTTTTTAGCCATAAGCCCCCACGACATGTTTAAGTTGTATAAAAAGCAAAGATTTAAGCGTCTTCAAAACACGTTAATGTTGGCGTTTTTGGTACTGAGCATCACGCCGTTGACTTTAATGGCCATCTTTTTTCTCCAATCTCATACCAAAGATCTGCAAGAGCAAAGCACCTACCACCTCACCTCAGTGCGCGATACCAAACAGCAGCAGGTTGAGGATTACCTCTACGCCAAAGAGTCGGAAGTCATGGGCTTTGTTCGCTCAGAACTGGCCTACGCCAGTGGTGGTCGCTTTTACGGCTTAGTCAACGCCTTTCAAAGCTTGGGCTTGGATATTGAACAAGCACGCGAGTACGCACAAAAACGCTATATTCCTGGCTCTGGTGATCAAATCAAAACCTCTATTTTGCCTCAATCGAGTGTCTACACCGGCACAGAGCGCTATCGCCTGCTACACAAACGCTACCATTGGGCGTACCTAGAGCTGCTCAAACGCTCCGACTTTGACGATATTCTGCTGGTTGACCGCGAAGGTAATGTCACCTACTCCATTTACAAGTACGATAACTATGGCACTAACCTGCTGAGCGGCCGCTACAAAGATCAAAATCTCGGTAAAACCTTTCAAGCCCTGCGCAAGCAAGTGACCGAACGACGCAAAACCAACGAAGATTACACCCCGGTGATTATCTCTGACTTTTCGCTCGAGCAAGGTCGCATGGTGGCGTGGTTTGGTGCACCCATTGTTCAACAAGGCTACCTACACAGCTATGCGATGTTTCGCCTCCCCAATAATGGCATCACCAAACTCATCGCGGACAAAAGCAATCAGGTGGCAATCAAAACCTTATTGGTCGGCCAAGATCACCGCTCGCGCACCCTCTCTTACGATGAGAGCGAGGTCGAAAAAAGCCTTGAGGTGGTCAATTTGGCCCTAAGCGGGGAAAGTGCCGTTGGCACCTACACCAATGCCAATAACGAGTCGATGTTTGCCGCGTACACACCGATTGAAGTCAACGGCATTCATTGGGCTATGGTGGTTGAAGTGCCGATGAAGGTCGCCTTTGCTCGCGTCAATCAGTTAGAAACCCTGTTTATTCTCGCCATGTTAGGTGCCATCGTCTTAGTCGTTGTCGCCTCGCATTACCTGTCCAACTTCATCACTTCGCCGCTGCTGCAACTGACCTGGTCGGCGGAAAAAGTCTCGGCGGGCGACTTAGAAGCGGACATTAACAACACTAACCGTAAAGATGAGATTGGCCGACTTGCGGTCAGTTTCGAGCGCATGCAGCGCTCCATTCGAGAGAAAATTCAGTTAATTAAAGAGCAAAATGAAGAGCTCGAAAGCCATCTAAAGCTGATCAAAAAGCAAAATGAAGAGTTACAGCTCGCCAATAAACTCAAAGATGAGTTTTTAGCCACCACCTCTCATGAACTCAGAACGCCGCTGCATGGCATGGTTGGCATCGCCGAAGCGCTGATCTCGGGCGCCAATGGCCCGATCACCTCAGATCATAAATACCAGCTAGAGATCATTATCAGCAGCGGCCAGCGTCTCGCTACCTTGGTCGACGATCTGCTCGATTACCACAAGATGCGCTATGGCAATCTCGATATTGAAACCAGCGCAGTGGATCTCTCTTCTGCCACTCGCTTAGTGCTTGAGCTCTCATCGCACCTACTGGGCAACAAACCGATTCGAATCATCAATCAGGTCCCTGTTGAGCCGGTTTGGGTCAGTGCCGATCCGCAACGCCTCGAACAGGTGCTCTATAACCTAATTGGCAATGCCATCAAATACACCAGCGAAGGGAAGATCGTTATCTCAGCCAGCGTGGTGGATGATCAAATACGCGTGCAAGTGGTAGATACCGGTCAAGGTATTCCCGCCGATCAACTGGAACACATTTTTGAGCCACTCATTCAAGCAGGCAGTGACGCCCATCGATACCGCCAAGGGGCGGGGCTTGGTCTGTCGATCAGTCGTCAATTGATCGATTTAATGCACGGCAATCTGTACGTCAGCAGCCAGCCCATGGTGGGGACGACCTTCAGCTTTACACTCCCGGTGGCAAGCGACGAACAAATTGCCCAAGCCAATCAGACCGTACTGCCTCACTTTAAAGCGCCTGATAATACTGAGATCGAGCTGCCTGAAATATCGAGTTTGCCAGAAAATCCAGACGGTCAGTTGCTACTGGTGGTCGACGATGAACCGGTCAATTTGCGGGTGCTTGATAGCTTCCTGCGCCTTGAAGGCTATCGTGTACGCTGCGCGAAAGATGGCCAAGAAGCGTTGGAAGCCTTGGATGCAGAGCCACCACAACTGTTACTGCTCGACATCATGATGCCCGGAATGAACGGCTATCAGGTGTGTGAAAAAGTGCGTCAACAATACGACCACGCAGCGCTGCCGGTGATCATGTTGACGGCGCTTAACCAAAGCGACGATCGCGTCAAAGGCTTCAATGCGGGCGCGAATGACTACCTATCCAAACCTTTCAACAAGCAAGAGTTGGCGGCGCGCATTCAAGCCCACTTGACCGCCAGTAAAGCGGAGCTGCGTCGACAAGAGAACCAGCAGCTGCAAATCGAGTTAAAACGACGGGCAGCGGTCGAAGCCAGCTTACTGGAAACGCAAGGACGACTGCTCGAGCAACTTGAATCGGCCCCTGAAGCCATCATTTGTGTGCGTGAAGATGGCAAAGTGCGCTTTGCCAATGAAGCGGCTTCACGCCTCTTCCGCCGCTCTGCGGAGCAGCTCAAACGCTCAAACGCAGACGAGCTTATTGCGCCAAAATACCTCAGTGTCAAACAAGATCACTACTGCGGTACTATCGATGTCTATGTAGAAGATGTTCGTCAGCATATCTCCGCCGACATCCTGCGTATGCCTGAGGGCTCCGACCTGCGCGCCATGTACATCTTCAATGTGGGTGGCAGTGTCAATGCCACTCGTATCCACAACCTAGAGACGGCCATTGAGGCACTCTCTACCTTTGCCTTTGAAGGCGACAAGGCCAAACTGCAAGAACTCAAAGAGCTCGGTGGCGAATTTACTCGTTTAGCCGAGCGCGTCAGCGGTGACAATAAATCCAAGCAAGATCTGATGCGCGAAGTCTTGGTCGATGCCATGACTCAAGCGTTAGACTATTGGGAGAGCGTGACCGGTCAGACGAAATTCGCCTTCGCTGAACAAAGTGGGTTGTGGCGCGTCTATTTAGACCGCAGCACACTGCAAACTCGTACATTAGACAAATACCTACGAGTTGAAACACTGCCTAAAACGCCACGCTGGCGCACGGTATTAAGCTCGCTCGATTACATCTTGGAGCACTGCCAGGAACGCAGTCCACAGCGCGAACATATCGAAGAATTGCGCGATAAATTGCATCACTTATTGACCAACTAAGCTGATTGAGCCCGCTGCCTAGCGGGCTTTTTTCTGCCCTGAAAAACACCCTTCCTCACGCCTCAAACAGTTACTACACGGCGTAAAAAAACCATGATAGCCAGGTTATTTCTCTCGTGTGATGCGGCAAAATATCGACGATTAACACATTCAAATACCGGCAAGAAGGAATTATTACGGCAGTTTGCGAAGCCAATCACAACAGAACGGCAGATTATAATTAACGGGGTAAATTAACCTAAATCTGGGCACGTGACCAAGATCTCAATCAAAGCAAGCCCCGTCAACAAGACCTTATTAAAAAATCCTACGCGATAGTATGCACTTACAAACACACCAAGCATGGCGCTTTTCTGCGATAGACTTCAAAGCAAAAAATTGATTAAATTTAAAACAATTACTGTGTTTTTTAACGGTTTTAACGAGTCATTGATTGGTTTTAACGTTTTTAACGGGAAAGAGGATTGCACGTTTTCCGCTTCCGGTGTTTTCTTACTGTGCCTAAGGCCTACAGGCCACTCTGGCTGACTAGGTCCTCCGTCTTAGTCAGCACCAATCTGAGGTAGGCCTTAGTGAGTGTTTATCAATTGATGACATTCCAACCATTGTGAAATGAAAGCAAATAGTAAGGAACAGCTATGCTTGCCAACATTAAGAAAACAGCACTAGCAACCGCGATTATCGCAACTGCAACTACAGGTTTTGCATCAGTAGCAACAGCGGCAGAGCGCAGTGAGCTAACCGTCCACCCTAAAGAGTTCACGACCTTTGTTCGTAACTTCAACCCGTACCTAGGTGCGACCAACCTTCACACCACAACAGACTTCATGTATGAGCCACTCGTTGTCTTCAATGAGATGCACGGCAACACACCTGTGTTCCGTTTGGCAGAAGCGTACAAGATGTCAGACGACCTAATGAGCGTCACTTTTGACATTCGTAAAGGCGTGAAATGGTCTGATGGCGAAACATTTGACGCGAACGACGTCGTGTTCTCTTTCAACCTAGTGAAAAACAAACCTGAACTGGACCAAAGCGGTATCAACTCTTGGGTTACTGGCGTTGAGAAAATCAACGACTACCAAGTGAAATTCCGCCTAACGGAAGCGAACTCAAACGTTCCTTACGAAATTGCAAAAGTGCCTGTCGTCCCTGAGCACGTGTGGAAAGACGTCAAAGACCCTGCGACATTTACTAACGAAAACCCTGTAGGTTCAGGTCCATTTACTGAAATCGACACCTTCACCGCTCAGCTCTACATTCAGTGTGCAAACCCTAACTACTGGGATGCCGACAACTTAGAGGTTGACTGTCTACGCGTTCCACAAATCGCGAATAACGACCAATTCCTAGGTAAAGTCGTGAACGGTGAGATGGACTGGACATCATCCTTCATTCCAGACATCGATCGCACGTACGCAGCAGCAAGTCCGAATCACCAATACTGGTACCCGCCAGCGGGCACACAAGCGTTTGTCGTCAACTACAAAAACCCAGATCCTGCCAAAAACGAAGCGTTGACGAATGTTGATTTCCGTCGTGCGTTCTCAATGGCACTGGATCGTCAAACCATCATCGACATCGCGTTCTACGGCGGCGGTACAGTGAATGACTTTGCCTCTGGTCTGGGTTACGCGTTTGAAGCTTGGTCTGATGAGAGCACTCACAACAAGTACAAAGGCTACAACACGTACAATGTGGAAGGTGCGAAAGAACTTCTGAAGAAAGCGGGCTTTAAAGACGTCAACAAAGATGGCTTTGTCGACACGCCATCAGGCAAATCGTTTGAGCTATTGATTCAATCACCAAACGGCTGGACCGACTTTAACAACACAGTACAGCTTGCGGTTGAACAACTCGCAGAAGTGGGCATCAAAGCCCGTGCACGTACTCCAGACTTCTCTGTCTACAACCAAGCCATGCTTGAAGGGACATACGATGTGGCGTACACCAACTACTTCCACGGTGCAGACCCATACACTTACTGGAACAGTGCGTACAACTCAGCACTGCAATCGGGTGAAGGTATGCCGCGCTTCGCGATGCACTTCTACAAAAACGACAAGCTAGATGGACTACTCAATAGCTTCTACAAAACAGCGGACAAAAATGAGCAGCTAGAGATCGCTCACGGTATCCAGCAAATCATTGCCGCTGACCAAGTGACGATTCCTGTGATGTCTGGTGCTTACATGTACCAATACAACACCACTCGCTTCACTGGCTGGTGGAACGAAGAGAATCCAAAAGGCCGTCCAAACATTTGGGCTGGTATCCCAGAGCGTCTACTTCACGTGCTGGACCTAAAACCAGTGAAATAAGTGAGTTTGCTTTGTCTTTGCGGCGTGCATCCGTACGCCGCTTAATCCCCAAAACTTTAAGTTGTTAAAGCTATGGCGCCCGTCGTCAGGGGATTTTTCGCTCAAAATTTTACGGTTTGCTTGAGCGACCTGAAACCAGAAACAGGAAAAATCTGGATAAGTAAGGTGTGAGTTATGGGTTACTTTTTAAGACGTTTGTCCTTTTATTTTGTCGCTTTGCTCGTTGCTGCGACGTTAAACTTTATTATTCCGCGCGCCATGCCAGGCGACCCCGTCACCATGATGTTTGCCAATGCATCGGTTCAAGTGACGCCTGAGCGTATCGCTGCTATGAAAGAGCTACTCGGCTTTGTCGAAGGCGGCTATCTCGCTCAGTACTACGCGTACATGAAAAACATTCTGAGCTGGGAGCTCGGTACTTCGATTCAGTTCTACCCACTATCGGTGAACAAGCTGTTGGGCAGTGCCTTTGGTTGGTCACTGTTTCTCGCGGGTACCGCGGTGGTGATTTCGTTCTCACTCGGTTCTATCTTGGGCATTTTCGCCGCCTGGAAACGAGGCAGTAAATACGATGCGTTTGTCACGCCAGGCATGCTGATCATCCAAGCGGTGCCTCAAGTGGTTATCGCCATGATCGCCATGTTTGTCTTCGCCATCGGCTTGAAATGGTTCCCGACAAGCTATGCCTATACCGCAGGCACCATTCCCGACTGGACCAGTTGGGCCTTTATTAAAGATGTCGCCTATCACGCGGTTCTGCCCCTATTTTGTGCCTCTATCGTTCAGATCGGTGGCTTCTTGGTCAACATGCGTAACAACATGATCAACCTACTCGCCGAAGATTACATCACCATGGCGAAAGGAAAAGGGCTGAGCGAGAACCGAGTGGTCTTCAACTACGCGGCACGTAATGCGCTCTTGCCAAGTGTTACCGCACTTTCGATGGCATTGGGTATGGCTATCGGTGGTCAGTTGATCATCGAAATCATCTTCAACTACCCCGGTCTTGGCTCTGTGCTATTTAACGCCATCAAAGCGCGTGACTACCAAGTGCTGCAAGGTCAACTCCTGATCATGACGTTGTTTATGCTGTTCTTTAACCTTCTTGCCGACATGCTGTATGTCGTGCTCGATCCTCGCCTACGTAAGGGAGGGAAATAATCATGAAAGGTTTCTTTAAACTGATCGTTGGCAACCCGATTGCGCTCGTTGGCTGCATTATTTTGAGCCTGTTCCTATTTATCGCCCTCGCCGCGCCCATGCTGACCAAGCATGCGCCAGACAAACGTTCGGGCAACCCGCATGAGTACCCCTCTTTTGTGGTTAAAGCTGCGCAGAGCAACCCTGAAGGTTGGGTGGCTGAAAACCTCGCCACGGATCGCCGCACGCTGATCATGTCGAAAAAGGCGGATCATGTCATGGGCACCACACGTATGGGCCGCGATGTTTGGTCTCAGTTTGTCCACGGCGCTCGCGTTTCACTGGCGGTTGGCTTTGGCGCAGGGATCACCGTCTGCTTTCTTGCCACCATCATCGGTATCTCTGCAGGCTACTTTGGTGGGCGCATTGATGACTTCCTCACTGCCGCAATGAACATCATGCTGGTTATCCCACAATACCCATTGCTGTTTGTTCTTGCCGCCTTCATCGGTGAAGCAGGCCCGCTAACGATTGCGCTCATTATCGGCTTTACCGCCTGGGCGTGGGGCGCGAGGGTGATACGCTCGCAAACCTTAGCATTGCGTGAGAAAGAGTTCGTCAAAGCAGCGGAAGTGTTGGGTGAGTCCTCTTGGCGCATCATTTTCGTCGAGATTTTGCCAAACCTTATCCCCATTGTTGGCGCCAGCTTCATTGGCTCAGTGATGTACGCCATCATGATGGAAGCGACCATCTCCTTCCTAGGTCTTGGTGACCCGAACACGGTCAGCTGGGGCATCATGCTCTACAACGTCCAGACTTCCTCCTCGATGCTGATTGGCGCTTGGTGGGAACTGCTGGCTCCGTGTGCGGCGCTTGTACTGCTTGTGACTGGCCTTGCCCTGCTTAACTTTGCTGTTGATGAAATTGCTAACCCGCAACTTCGTTCCCACAAAGGTATGAAGCGCTGGAAGAAACTAGCCGAGCAAGACAAGAAAGAGCGTAAACCTGAGCTCGAACCTCAACCTGCAATCTGGAGCGGAGACAAATAATCATGACAGCACCTCTCATTTCTATCCGCAACTTATGCGTTGATTACATCACAGCCGCCGGTGACGTGCGCGCCTGTAATGATGTCAGCTTCGATATTGCTCCGGGCGAGGTCTTCGGTCTCGCCGGCGAATCGGGCTGTGGTAAATCCACTGTCGCTTTCTCGCTCATGCGTCTGCACAAGCCGCCCGCGTTTATTACCGGTGGCGAGGTGATCTTCAACGGTGAAAACATCCTCAAATACAGCGATGACAGAATGCAGTCGTTCCGCTGGAGCGAGATGTCGATGGTCTTCCAAAGCGCCATGAACGCACTCAACCCCGTGTTGACCATGGAAGAGCAGTTTTGCGATGTGATCATGCGCCACACCAATATGACGCATGAACAAGCCAGACGCCGCGCCGAAGGCTTGTTGGAGATCGTCGATATTCACCCAAGTCGCCTGACCGACTACCCTCACCAGTTCTCTGGTGGCATGCGTCAGCGTCTGGTTATTGCCATCGCTCTCGCGTTGAATCCGAAAATGATCATCATGGATGAGCCTACCACCGCGCTTGATGTGGTGGTGCAACGCGAAATCTTGCAAAAGATCTACGCGCTGAAAGAGGAGTTCGGTTTCTCTATTTTGTTCATTACTCATGATTTGTCCCTGATGGTCGAGTTCTCTGACCGTATCGGCATCATGTATTCCGGTGAACTGATTGAAGTCGCACCTTCAAAACAAATTCTTGAAAGTCCATACCACCCTTACACCAAGGGGTTGGGTAGCTCTTTCCCTCCATTAACCGGGCCGAAAACCAAATTGACGGGCATTCCTGGTAACCCACTCAACTTGCTGGAGATACCGCAAGGTTGTCGCTTCCAAGCGCGCTGTGATCGTGTCCATGACACCTGCACCCGCAAGGCGACCTCACTGCGAGAAATCGAGCCAAGTCGTTTCTCAAACTGCCACCTATACGGTGAGCCCATTGCGCAAGCAAAGTTGTAACGAATTGAGAAACTGAAGAATTTCATTGGAGACCATTATGAGCACAGAATATGGCGACTTGTTGATTGAGGGAAAAAATCTAGTCAAAGATTTCCCGATCAACAGCAATGCACTGCAACAACCTATGATGCGCGCGATCAACGACGTGTCATTCAAAATGTACAAAAGCCGCGGTTTGTCGGTGGTGGGCGAATCCGGCTCGGGTAAATCCACGACCGCGAAAATGATCGCCAAGATGTATGCGCCAACCTCCGGCGACATCATTTACAAAGGCCGCGACATTCAAACCATCAAGTCAAAATCGGACTTAATGAGTTATCGCGAAGGGGTACAAATGGTCTGGCAAGACCCATTTGGCTCGCTCAACCCAACACACAATATTTTCCACCACATTGCCCGTCCCTTGCTGATCCATAAAAAAGTCACGCCGGGCAACAAAAAAGAGCTGCAAGAGCGAGTGTACGATCTGCTGGAACAAGTGGGCCTTATTCCGCCGAAAGAGACCGCAGAAAAATACCCGCATCAACTCTCCGGTGGTCAGCGCCAACGGGTCAACTTGGCGCGTAATATTGCCGTTGGCGCTGAGGTTGTACTTGCCGATGAACCGACCTCGATGCTCGATGTGTCGATTCGTGCCGGGGTATTGAACCTGATGGAAGAGATGAAGTTCGACAAACAGATGTCACTGCTCTACATCACGCACGACATCGCCACAGCTCGCTACATCGCCGAAGATCTGGCGGTCATGTACGTGGGTCACATGGTCGAGTGGGGCGATACCGAAGAGATCATCCATAAACCTCAACACCCCTACACGCAGCTGCTGGTTTCTGCGGTGCCCGATCCGAGTAAATCGATTCACGAGAAGCTCAAAGGCAATAAAGGGGAGATTCCGCTTTGGACGCCCGTCTCAACCGGCTGTCCATTTGCAGGGCGCTGTGAGCACGCTACTGAGCGCTGCCGTGAGCAATTACCTGAGGTCACTCAACTGTCTGAAAACCACTTTGTACGTTGCTATCTGTTTGAGCACTAATCGCGCTTAAACAGCCATCGCACCAAAAACGCAGCCAAGGGCGCTCCTTGGCTGTGATGAACACTTTGAATACCCGCGCTTGCGCGGCATAAGACATACCACGTTCGGAGAACAGAATGCTGCTACTGACTAACCATCTTGGTTATGAAGCCCTTGGTCCAAAACAGGCGGTACTGATGACAAACCACGCACTAGAGACGCTCCCCACTGCTCGTCTTGTGTGCGCGAAGAGTCATCAAACGCTCGCCACCTATCAAACCGAGCCCGGTGGCACCGTTGACCATTGGCACCAAGGGCATTTTTTTCGCATTCCGTTTTCCAATTTTGATCAAATTGGCCAGTTCTACTTGGCCATTGATAGGTTTAACGAAGATACGTTAAAAAAAGATACCTCGAGAGATAACGAGTTGAGCGCAGACGACGCCGTCCGCTCCCACACTTTCGAGATTCGCCATCAACACTTGCTCAGCGCCACGCTGTCCGATGCGCTGCACTACTTTAAGTCTCAGCGTTGTACGGGCATGTTTGATCAGCAAGATCGCCACGTGCCCCTATACGGCCATGATGCGTTCGCGGATGTCCACGGCGGCTGGTATGATGCCTCCGGCGATGTCAGCAAATACCTCAGCCACCTCTCTTACGCCAATTACTTCAATCCACAGCAGATCCCCATGGTCGTGTGGAACCTATTCAATGGCTTAGAGCAGCTGCAAACGCTCGATTCCGTCCCTGCGTTTACTCGCCTGAGAATGGCAGAAGAAGCATCGCACGGCGCCGATTTTTTAGTGCGAATGCAACATCCTGATGGCTACTTTTACATGACGGTGTTTGACCAGTGGTCAAAAGAGACCAGCAAACGCCATATTTGCGCCTATGCGACACAATTGGGCCATAAGTCCTCGGACTTTCAAGCTGGATTTCGTCAAGGTGGCGGCATCGCGATTGCTGCGCTCGCTGCCGCGGCGCAGCGCGAGCAAGGCGGAGAATATCGACCCAACGACTACTTGGCGGCAGCGGAAAAAGGCTATTGGCACCTTATCTCACACAACCGCGAGTACTTAGACGATGGCGTTGAAAACATCATCGATGAGTACTGTGCATTACTGGCCTGTTGCGAGCTCTATCGCGCCACAAAACAGACACGCTATTTGCAACAAAGCCAAGAGTGGGCCAACAAACTGATGGCACGTCAATACAGCGATGACGATCAGCGCCATTTCTGGTCCGCGAATCACGATGGCTCACGCCCCTACTTTCACGCCAGTGACGCAGGATTACCAGTGATCAGCTTGTGTCGCTATCTGGATATTGAAACCGATGCAGCGCAGCGAGACAGCGTCCAGCGTGTGATTGAACAAGCAGTCCGATTTGAACTCTCCATCACACAAGCGGTGCACAATCCCTTTGGTTACCCTCGCCAATACACTAAGCCTCTGTCAGAGGAGAAAAGCGCGCGCTTTTTTGTTCCCCATGACAATGAAACTGGCTACTGGTGGCAAGGCGAAAACGCACGGCTCGGCTCTCTAGCGAGCATGGCCCATATCGCTCAGCCCCACCTTGATAACCCGTCACTGTGTCAGCAATTGGATGGGTTTGCTGAAGACTGTTTGAGCTGGATTTTGGGCTTGAACCCATTTGATCTCTGCATGCTTGATGGCGCAGGTCACAACAACCCAGACTACCTGCCTGAGCTGGGCTTTTTTAACGCCAAAGGGGGGATTTGTAACGGCATTACCAGCGGGTTTGATGATGAACGAGACATCGCCTTCAATCCGTCCCCTCAATGTGATGACATGCTGCAAAACTGGCGTTGGGGCGAACAGTGGATTCCTCATGCGGCGTGGTATCTGCTCGCCATTTGTCATCAGGCGCGTCGCTTCTCTCAAACTCACCCGTTCTCAAAGGAGCAAGCGCAATGACCTATTTATATGTCGGCATTGATGGCGGCGGCACCTCGTGCCGAGCGCGAATCCGAGATGCGCAGGGGCGCTTACTTGGCGAGGGAAAAAGCGGTAGCGCTAACATTTTACTCGGCATCGAATCTGCCCTGACATCCATTGTCGATGCCGTCACGACAGCAGCTACTCAGGCCGAGTTGACGAGCACTGACTTCACACGCATGCACCTTGGCCTTGCCCTCGCGGGCGCGGAGCAAAAGTCTGCATGGTTTGCGATGATGGAGCAGCCTCACCCATTCACCTCCATAGTCCTCAATACGGATGCCTATGGCGCTTGTCTTGGCGCGCATGACGGCCAAGATGGTGCCATTCTGATTGCTGGTACAGGTTCGTGCGGTCTATTGATCAACGGTGGTGAGCAGCAAGTGGTCGGTGGCCGTGAGTTTCCCATCTCCGATCAAGGCAGTGGCGCGATGATGGGGCTAAGGCTGATCCAAAAAGTGCTGCTCGCCTACGATGACATTGAGCCCAAAACACCGCTCTACCATTACGTGATGACACACTTTCACCATGACGTCGATGCGATTGTTGCCTGGTCAAAACAAGCGCTGCCTCGTGACTATGGTCAGTTTTCTCCTCAGATATTTCAATTCGCCGATGAAGGATGCCCGTTGGCACAAGCACTCTTACAACAAACCCGTGACGATATCGAAATGTGGCTGCAAGCGTTACGCCGCCGAGGCGCGACGCGCATCTGTTTGATGGGCGGTGTCGCGGAGCGCATGCAAGCGTGGCTATCGCCACCGATGAGAAGTCTGATTGTGCCTGCTAAGTTCGACGCCATCGAAGGGGCACTGATGTTTGCAGGTAAACCTGAGCACAACCTTTATAGACTAAGCGACATTCAACACGAAGGTGCACAATGAGTTATCGAGTGGATTTTGCGGTGCTCAATGAGAGCAAAGAAGGTTGCCGATTTGGCCTCACCTTGCACAACTTAACCGATCAAGACCTGCCCACCTGGCAGTTACAGTTCATTCTTGATCGCTACATTCAGCCAAGCAGTGTCAGCCACGGGCAGATTGTGCAGACTGGGAGTTTTTGCACTTTAACGCCAGATGTCGACACGTTAACCGCCAACCAACACTTTTATTGCGAATTTAGCATCAAAACCGCGCCACTACGTTTTTATACTGATGGACTAAAAGATGCGCTGCTGATCGACCTTGAGCAACGCCAAACACACGCGGTGCATGTCTCGCCGATTGCTCTCGCCTCCCCCTACCGAGAGCGGGCCGAGATCCCAGCCCGCTCAGAGCTGCCGTCAGCACCATTGGCGCTGATCCCAAAGCCCAATGCTCTAGCACTCAAAAAGGGAGAATATCGTCTCTCTGAGCACAGCCAAATCACCTTGCAAACCGCATTAGCAGAACGCGGCGCTACTTGGCTGCAACAAGAGCTAGCCACACTGCATGATTTTGAGGTGCACACGATTGGGCAAAGTGACATCCTCTTTCGCTTGAACCCAACACTTGATGAGGGGGAATACCACTTAACCGTGACTCATCATGGTGTGCAGCTTGAATCAGGGTCGGACGTCGGTTTTATTCATGCCAGCGCCACCTTGCTGCAACTCATCAGACCCGCGAAACAAGGCAATGGGCTCGCCGTGCCGCTGGTCACCATCAGCGATAAACCCCGTTTTGGCTATCGCGGCATGATGCTAGATTGCGCGCGCCATTTTTACTCGGTGGCGCAAATCAAACGCCTCATCAACCAACTGGCGCACTACAAATTCAACACCTTCCATTGGCACCTTACCGATGACGAAGGGTGGCGCATTGAAATCAAATCCTTGCCTCAATTAACTGAAATTGGGGCGTTTCGCGGTCCAGATTTGGCGTTGCAAGCACAATTTAGTCATCTAGGGCAGCGCTACGGTGGATACTACCGCCAAGAAGAGATCGCCGCCGTGATCGACTATGCCGCAGAACGCGGCATCACAGTGATCCCTGAAATTGATATTCCAGGCCACTGCCGAGCGGCGATCCAATCGCTACCGGAGTGGCTGTATGACGCCAGCGATCGCTCAAACTACCGCAGTATCCAGCATTACAGCGACAACGTGTTGTCCCCCGCTCTGCCAGGTACCTATGCGTTTCTCGACGCGGTACTTGAGGAAGTGGCGGCGCTTTTCCCGTCTCCTTGGGTGCATATCGGCGCCGACGAAGTGCCACAAGGAGTGTGGCTAGAGAGTCCAGCGTGCATCGCGCTAATGGAAGAGCACGGCTACCAAAGCAGCAAAGAGCTACAAGGTCATCTGCTGCGTTACGCCGAGCGCAAGTTACGCAGCTTAGGTAAACGAATGGTCGGCTGGGAAGAAGCGCAACACGGTGACAAAGTGAGCAAAGATACTGTGATCTACTCCTGGCTCAGTGAGGACGCTGCATTGCACTGCGCCAAACAAGGCTTTGACGTCATCTTACAGCCTGGTCAAAGCACCTATCTCGACATGAGCCAAGATTACGCCCCTGAAGAGCCGGGGGTCGATTGGGCCAGCGTGATCCCGCTTGAAAAGGCGTATCGCTACGAGCCACTGGCTGATATCGCCGACAACGACCCAATTCGACGTCGAATTTTAGGTATTCAATGTGCGCTGTGGAGCGAAATTGTCACCGAGCCTGTACGCATGGACTACATGATTTTCCCGCGCCTAACCGCGCTTGCTGAAGCGGGCTGGAGTGAAAAACACCAGCGCGATTGGTTGGACTACCTTGCGCGACTCAACGCCCACTTACCGCTGCTCGACAAACAAGGGGTGGCCTATAGAGCGCCTTGGCGAACAGCTGCAAGCACTGGCGCCAAACCTCTCTCGCCAAAACCTCAAGCCCCCAAACAACGAGGTGACGAGACAAAAAAATGAGCGTCGGATAGCGCTGGTGAGAGACCCGAAATCCTGACGATGAACTTAACCCATTGAATCACTACTTACAGTTTTCACTAGCTTAGATTTGGTTACTGATTGGTAACTTGTAAAAAGGAAAGACACATGAAATACGGCTATTTCGATAACGAACATCGTGAATACGTCATCACTCGACCAGACGTCCCTGCACCATGGACTAACTACTTAGGCACAGAAAAGTTCTGTACCGTCATTTCGCACAACGCGGGCGGCTACTCTTTCTACAACTCACCTGAGTACAATCGCGTCACCAAATTCCGCCCCAATGCCAGCTTTGATCGCCCTGGGCATTACGTCTATCTGCGCGATGATGTCAGCGGTGATTACTGGTCTATCTCGTGGCAGCCGGTTGCGAAGAGTTTAGACGAAGCGACCTATGAAGTACGCCACGGCCTCTCTTACTCCAAATTCAAATGTGAGTACAGTGGCATTACCGCGACCAAAACCTTATTTGTACCGAAAGGCGAAGACGTTGAAATTTGGGATGTGGTGATCAAAAACACCTCAGATACGTCACGCACGATCAGCGCATTTTCGTTCGTCGAATTCTCATTTAGCCATATTCAATCGGACAATCAAAACCACCAGATGTCACTTTACTCTGCGGGCACCGAATACCGTGACGGCGTGATTGAGTATGATCTCTACTACAACACCAACGATTTTGAAGGCTTTTATTACCTCGCCTCCACTTTCGAACCAGACTCGTATGATGGTCAACGCGATCGTTTCCTTGGTCTCTATCGTGACGAAGCCAATCCGATTGCCGTCGAGCAAGGACGCTGCTCGAATAGTGCGCAAACCTGTTACAACCACTGTGGCTCACTGCACAAGCAGTTCACGCTTGCACCGGGTGAAGAAGTGCGTTTCGCCTACTTGCTGGGTATCGGAAAAGGCAATGGCGAGCGTTTGCGCGCCAAATACCAAGATGTGAGTGAGATCGATCGCGCCTTTGCCGGCATCAAAGCGCACTGGGACGAGCGCTGCAACAAGTTCCAAGTCCGCTCGCCGAACGAAGGGCTGGATACCATGATCAACACTTGGACGCTGTACCAAGCCGAGACCTGCGTTGTCTGGTCACGCTTCGCTTCCTTTATTGAAGTGGGTGGACGTACTGGGTTGGGCTATCGTGACACGGCTCAGGATGCGATTTCCGTCCCACACGCTAACCCGAAAATGACGCGCAAGCGCATTGTCGATCTGCTTCGCGGTCAGGTCAAAGCGGGATACGGTCTGCACTTGTTTGATCCTGACTGGTTCGATCCTGAAAAAGCGGATGTGAAACCCTCCAAATCACCCACAGTGGTTCCAACCCCTTCCGATGAAGATAAGATCCATGGCATTGAAGATACCTGCTCTGACGATCACCTTTGGTTAGTGCCGACCATCTGTAAATACGTGATGGAAACGGGCGAGCACGGATTTTTTGATGAGACCATTCCGTATGCCGATGGCGGCGAAGCCAGCGTCTATGAGCACATGAAAGCCGCGCTCGACTTCTCGGCTGAGTACGTCGGTCAAACGGGCATCTGTAAAGGCCTGCGCGCTGACTGGAATGACTGTCTCAACCTTGGTGGCGGCGAGTCATCGATGGTCTCTTTCCTCCATTTCTGGGCACTGCAAGAGTTCATCGACTTGGCCAAGTTCCTTGGTAAAGAGGAGGATGTAGAGAAATACGGCCAAATGGCGGCGAACGTCCGTGAAGCGTGTGAAACTCACCTCTGGGATGACGAAGGCGGTTGGTACATTCGCGGCTTGACCAAAAATGGCGACAAAATTGGTACTGCGCAGCAAAAAGAAGGGCGTGTCCATCTGGAGTCGAACACCCTCGCCGTCCTTTCTGGTGCGGTCTCGCAGCAGCGTGGCGAGCGAGCTATGGACGCGGTTGATGAACACCTATTCTCCGAATATGGCTTGCATCTCAACTCGCCCTCGTTCGCGACCCCTAATGACGACATCGGCTTTGTTACTCGCGTTTACCAGGGCGTGAAAGAAAACGGCGCCATCTTCTCCCACCCTAACCCTTGGGCTTGGGTCGCAGAGGCCAAACTGGGCCGCGGCGATCGAGCGATGAAGTTCTACGATGCGCTCAACCCATACAACCAAAACGACATCATCGAAAAACGTGTCGCGGAGCCATACTCCTACGTGCAATTTATCATGGGGCGCGATCATCAAGATCATGGCCGTGCCAACCACCCTTGGTTAACCGGCACCTCAGGTTGGGCCTACTTTGCGGTCACCAACTTTATTTTGGGTGTGCGCAGTGGCTTTGATGGCCTAACCATCGATCCGTGTGTTCCGACCGCTTGGCCGGGCTTTGAGGTGACGCGTGAGTGGCTAGGTGCCACTTATCACATCAAAGTCGACAATCCGAATTCGGTGAGCAAAGGCGTTCAATCCATCACGGTGAACGGCCAAGCCGTCGAATGTGTGGTTCCGGTTCAGCCTCAAGGCTCTGTCAACCAAGTGGTTGTGGTATTGGGATAACGAGTCAGCCCAGAGCGTCCTTGCGCCGCTCTGGGCTTGATAGAAAGGAAAACAACTATGAGTTCAGCAATTAAATTTGGCACCGGCGGTTGGCGTGCATTTATTGGTGAAGCGTTCACAAAAGACAACGTGCGCCTTGTTGCCCAAGCGCTGGCCAATATCATCAATCACGAACAGGTCAGCGACCGCGGATTCGTGATTGGTTATGACCGCCGCTTTCTCTCCGATAAAGCGGGCCGCTGGTTTGCTGAAGTACTTGCAGCGAACGGGATCCGCGTGAGTTTTATCGACAAATTCGTCCCCACCCCTATCGTGATGTTCAAGGCCAAGCAGATGAATTGCGCCTACTCGGCGTGCATAACCGCCTCGCACAACCCAGCGGATTATAACGGTATCAAGGTGTTCATCGAAGGTGGCCGCGACGCCGATGAAGTGATCACACAAAAGATCGAAGCGCAAATTGAAACTCTCAGCCAAAACGATGTGTTGAGCATGGAATTTGAGCAGGCACTTGATACCCAGCGTATTAAGCTCATTAATCCAATGAACGAGTTTGTCGATTCCATTATCGATTTCATCGACATTGAAGCTATTAAAAAAGCCAACTTACGCGTTCTCATCGACCCGATGTTTGGGGTCGCGAAGAACGCTTTGCAAACCGTTTTGATTAACGGGCGCTGCGATGTGGACGTGATTCACGATGGCAAGAACCCCGATTTTGGCGGACTGATGCCCTCACCTAGCGCTGCAACCTTATATCGCCTCAAACATCTGGTGGCAGCAGAGGGCTACGACATTGGTATTGGTACCGATGGGGATGCCGACCGTTTAGGCATCATTGATGAAAAAGGTCATTTTATTCACCCCAACGAAGTGCTGATGCTGCTCTATTACTACCTACTTGAGTACAAGGGCTGGAAAGGTGCGGTGGTGCGTAACATCGCGACCACTCACCTGCTCGATAAGATCGCCGCAGATCATGGTGAAGCGTGTTATGAAGTCCCGGTAGGCTTTAAACACATCAGCTCCAAGATGGAAGCGCACGATGCACTGATCGGCGGAGAGAGCTCAGGCGGCTTGACCATCCGTGGTCACATCAAGGGCAAAGATGGGGTATTTGCATCCAGCTTATTGGTGGAGATGATCTCCGTTACTGGAAAAAAACTCTCCGAACTGCTTGGTGAAATCTATTCACGCTACGGTTACGCCTATACCGCAGAAGGAGATTGTACGTTTAAAGCGGCACAAAAACAGGCACTGTATGATCGCCTCTACGTCGAGAAGCAACTGCCTGAATTTGAGTATGACATCGACAAAGTCAGCTACGAAGATGGCGCGAAAGTGGTGTTTAAAAATGGTGGATGGGTCATCGCACGTTTCTCTGGCACTGAGCCTCTACTGCGAATTTTTGCTGAGATGGCAGACCAAGCCACGGCTGAAAAAGTGGTGCTGCAAATGAAAACCTTCCTCAAACTCTAGGCTTCATCGCGATCCATCTTGGGTCCACCCTATAGGTGAAGAAGATTTGCCCGGTACTATACCGGGCATTTTTTTGTCGGAATGTCCGCTCTAGACTAGAACGCCAATACACCTTGGGTATCCACTTTGACAGACACATGTTGGCCAATCATCAACGGCTCAGGGGAGCTGGCGAGCAAGAGATTACCACCCGCATTGATGACATAACGGCAGTGATCGCCCATAAACTGCTGCTCTAACACCGAGATACTGCTCTCTTGAGTCGCACTGATCTGGACATGTTGTGGACGAAGTAACAATTCACATTCGCCGCCTTGAGAGATCTCATGTTGCGCGGTCGCTTCAATCACACCGAGTTCGGTTTCGAACTCAGACGATGAGATGCGCTTGGCTTTGATGTAACTGCCGCCGCCCAAGAAATCCGCCACAAATTTACTCGACGGTTGGTAGTAAAGCTCGCCTGCCGTCCCGTATTGCTCAATAACGCCGTGGTTCATCACCGCCATTTTATCTGCAAAGGCAAAGGCCTCTTCGCGGCTATGGGTGACGAATATCGCCGTGACGCCCTGCTTTTTGAAAATCTTGCGAATTTCACCAATCAGCTCATGGCGCACTTGGGTATCGATGTTAGAGAACGGCTCATCAAGCAAGAGCAAGTCTGGCTTGTACGCCAAAGAGCGAGCAATGGCCACGCGTTGCTGTTGACCACCCGACAGCTGATGCGGGTAGCGATCGCCATAACCACTGAGATGCACCAATTCCAGCATCTCTTCCACGCGCTGATGTTTGTCTTGCGTTGAGAGAGCGGTCAAACCAAAGGCAATGTTTTGTTCTACCGTCAGATGGGGAAACAGCGCGTAATCTTGGAAAATCATACCGATGTTGCGCTGCTCTGGCGGCAACCAGTGCTCGCCATTATCAATCACGTTGCAATTGAGACTCATGGTGCCAGAACTGAGCGGAAGCAGACCGGCAATCGCTTTAAGCAACGTCGTTTTCCCACAACCACTGGCGCCAAGTAGACAGACAATTTCACCATGCTCGACCCGCAAAGATAACGACTCGAGTACCGTGGTCTGGTCGTCATATTTACAAGTGAGGTTTTCAATAGATAGCGCGCAACTCATCAGTGTGTGTGCTCCAGTGAACGGTTGATCAGAACTAAAGGAATAAGGCCAACGAGAACCAATAATACGGCGGGTAGCGCCGCCAACTCCAATTTCTCATCGGAGGCAAAATTGTAGACGTAAGTCGCCAAGGTTTCGAAGTTGAATGGGCGGAGCAAAAGAGCGGCGTTGAGCTCTTTCATCGACTCAATAAACACCAACAGGCCCGCAATCAAAGCGCCGCGACGTACCAGTGGGAAGTGAACCCGCCACACCATCTGATTGACGCTGCACCCCATGGTGCGCGACGCCATATCCAGTGAGGGCGACACTTTACTCAAACTGCTTTCAATGCTGCCAATCGCCACCGCTGAAAAACGCACCACCATGGCGAAGATAACTGCAAACATAGAACCAGAGAAAATCAACCCTGGGCGTCCCCACTCCATCCATTTAGCGACATCATTAACCAAATGATCGAGACTGAGTACAGGCACCATGATACCAATGGCCAATACTGTGCCCGGCACCGCATAGCCCAGTGAAGAGAGGCGCATAAAACTGACGCTGGTCTTACTCGGTGTAATACGCTGACAGAAGTTGAGTACCAAAGCGATCGCCACACCAATCAACGCAGCGGAAATAGAAACATAGAGACTATTCAGCGCAAATTGGCGAAACTCTGCGGTCCAGCTTTGTGAGAAGTAGGTGTAGGCATACATCAGCAGTTGACCCAACGGGAAAAGAAAAGCGATACAAACCAAACCCCAACACCAAACCAGGGCTAGCCACTTCTTCCAACCCATTAGCACATAACGAAAATCTTCACGGCTATTAAACTGCTGCTGAAAGAGCTTTTGTTTGCGTCGGCTGTAGCGTTCCGCGCTAAGCAGCAGGATCACAATCACCAACATGATGGCGGAAATTTTTGCTGCGGCGGTTAAGCTTGAGTAGCCTAACCAAGTGTCATACACCGCGGTGGTCAACGTATTGACCGCGAAATAGCTGACCGTACCAAAATCACCGATGGTCTCCATCGCAACCAGCGACAACCCCACTGCCATCGCTGGGCGTGCCAGTGGCAATGAGATGCGGCGAAAGCTCTCCCAAGGGGAGCACTTTAATAAGCGCGCCGATTGCAACAGCGACACATTCTGTTCCATAAACGCAGCGCGGCACAGCAGATACACGTAGGGGTAAAGCACCAACGACAGTACCACCACCGCACCGCTTAGGGTGCGAATATCAGGAAACCAGTACTCACCCGGTCCCCAGCCAGTGACGCCACGCAGCCACACCTGCACCGGGCCAGCAAAATCAAACCAATCGGTAAAGATGTATCCAACAATATAGGCAGGCATAGCCAGCGGTAAGACCAATGCCCACTGTAATACTCGCTCACTGGGCAAGCGACACATCGCCATCAGCCACGCGCTCGGCACACCAAAAAGCAGAGAAAACGCCATGGTTCCCAGTGCTAGCAGCACAGTGTTGTATGTGTAGGTTGGGAGAACAGTCGACATCAGATGGCCAAAGAGGTCATCTGTCTCGCCGATGGCGGTGTAGAATATCGCTAAGATCGGTAAAACCAGCAACAAAGCAAGCGCTCCACTGCTGGTTTTCCATGAATAATATTTTTCTTTCATTGCCTATTTATCATCAGGCTGTATGAGGGATAGATGCAGTTGCAAATACATCTCATATCCTTTAACCGTATAGGTGTATTTATACCCTTATAAGCAAACAACCTCAAGCTCGGCAAAGAAAAGCGAGACTTGAGGTTGTCTTTAATTAATGGTCTGAATGAGAAGAATTACAGATCAAACTTCACTTCATCAAGCAGTTTCACTGCTGCTTCGTGGTGATCGGCGATCTCATCTAGCGAGAGAGTATCGGCTTTAAAGTCACCCCAAGAAGCCACGAGCTCTGAACGTTTTACACCCGCTTTTACTGGGTATTCGTAGTTCACTTCTGCGTACATCTCTTGCGCGACGTCATCCGCAAGGAATTCCATCAGCTTCACTGCGTTCTCTTTGTTAGGCGCGTATTTCGCCATCGCCATACCTGAGATATTCACGTGTGTACCTGTGGTGCTTTGGTTCGGGAAGTTGATGTA
Organism: Vibrio sp. R10-SG-ISO4; assembly: GCF_059834135.1. Lineage (NCBI taxonomy): Bacteria > Pseudomonadati > Pseudomonadota > Gammaproteobacteria > Vibrionales > Vibrionaceae > Vibrio > Vibrio sp. R10-SG-ISO4. Next base: position 51,731 of record NZ_JCBDHJ010000020.1, on the reverse strand, counting down.
CACCGCGTCAGCCCACGCTTTCTGCTCTGGATCGTTAACCATTGCGCCTAGGTAGTAGCTGTTACCTAGCGACACGTCACACAAACCTTCTTTAATGGCTTTCACTTGTGCACGGTCATTACCTTGCGGTTTACGTGCTAGGTTCGCTTTCACCCCTTCCAACCAAGCTTTGGTCGCAGCTTCGCCTTCATGAGCAATCATAGAGGAGATCAGTGATACGTTGTATGGGTGCTTACCGCTACGTGTACAGATTTTGCCTTTGAACTCTGGCTTGGCTAAATCGGCGTAAGTGAAGTCTTCACCCAATTTGCCTACGCGGTCGCGCGAAGAGTAAACGCTGCGAGTACGTGTCGTCAGAGCAAACCATTCGTTATTTTCATCTTGGTATTGAGCAGGAATGTTGCTCTCAAGCACGTCACTGTTTACCGCTTGCACCAGACCTTTGTCGGTAAGCTCAGCTAAGCGGCTGATGTCAACAGTGAGCACGACGTCTGCTGGGCTGTACTCTCCTTCCTGAGCGAGCTTTTCTGCGATCCCTGTTTTCGCAAACTTGACGTTTACTTTGATACCGGTTTCTTTGGTAAATTCGTTGAACATCGGCTCAACAAGGAAAGGCTGGCGGTAAGAGTAGACATTTACTTCTTCTGCAGCGAGAGCCGCGGTTGGGGCAACAGTTGCACAGGCTAATGCAGAAAGAGTCAGCAGTTTTTTCATCGAGTCAATCCTTTAGATTTATATGGTAATGATAATGTTTATCAATAAGTTTATTATATTCAACAAACTTTAGAAAACAATCCATCAATAAGCAATACAGGCGGGTTAACGGCTGATTTTAAACCCCTTTATTTGTAACAACTTGTATCACACCTAACCAAATATTGATTAATTTTGTATCAACTCAGTCTCAAAAGCCAGAGCGTATCTATGGTGCTTTTACTCAGCCCCTGAAGCTTAGATCAAAAAAGCCCACACTGAGTGTGGGCTTCATACTTTGTATTAAAAAGTGATTTATTTCACAGTCACGAACTCTGGGTAAGCACCAACACCACAGTCGTGCATGTCCATACCTTCCATCTCTTCGTCTTCAGAGACTCGGATACCCATTGTTGCTTTCAAGATACCCCAGACCACTAGGCTTGCACCGAATACCCAAGCGAAGATCACTGCAGCACCAAGAAGCTGTGCACCGAATGAAGCGTCACCGTTGCTTAGTGGCACAACCATCAGGCCGAAGAAGCCACACACACCGTGAACAGAGATAGCACCCACTGGATCGTCAATCTTAAGTTTGTCTAGACCGATGATGCTAAACACAACCAATGCACCTGATACCGCACCGATAGCCACAGAGTAAAGTGGTGATGGTGACAGTGGGTCTGCGGTGATAGCTACCAAGCCCGCCAACGCACCGTTAAGAATCATAGTCAGGTCTGCTTTACCCCAAGTGGTTTTACAAACAAACAGCGCTGCAATGGCACCTGCTGCGGCTGCGGCATTGGTGTTTAGGAAGATTTGACCAACCGCTGTTGCGTTCTCGAAATCTGATACCATCAACTGTGAACCACCGTTGAAGCCGAACCAACCGAACCATAGGATGAAGGTACCCAACGTTGCCAATGGCATGTTTGAACCAGGAATTGGGTAGATTTCACCGTTTTTGCCGTATTTACCTTTACGTGCACCAAGAAGAAGTACGCCTGCCAATGCTGCTGCTGCGCCTGCCATGTGAACAATACCAGAGCCTGCAAAGTCGCTAAAGCCCGCTTCAGATAGGAAGCCACCGCCCCAAGTCCAGTAACCTTCGACTGGGTAGATGAAGGCTGTAAGTACGACAGCGAAAATCAAGAAAGCCCATAGCTTCATACGCTCAGCCACTGCGCCAGAGACAACCGACATCGCCGTCGCCACGAACACAACTTGGAAGAAGAAGTCAGACTCAAGGGAGTGGTCTGCACCTTCACCTTGCGTACCAATCAGCGCACCGATTGATGGTAGCCAACCGCCTTCGCCGTTGTCGACGTACATAATGTTGTAGCCAACCACCAAGTACATGGTACAAGCGATAGCGTATAGGCAGAAGTTTTTGGTTAGGATTTCAGTGGTGTTCTTTGAACGTACTAGACCCGCTTCCAGCATCGCAAAACCCGCTGCCATCCACATAACTAACGCACCTGAAATGAGGAAGAAAAAGGTGTCTAGTGCGTAACGTAACTCTGTTACTGTTGTTGATAATTCCATCGTGTTTATCTCCAGTCCTTTGAATTCTTAAAGTGCCTCAACATCCGTCTCACCAGTACGAATACGCACTGCTTGACTTAGGTCGTAGACAAAAATCTTACCGTCACCAATTTTTCCGGTGTGCGCCGCTTTCGTGATGGCTTCGATAACGCGGTCAACGTTTTCAGCCTGAGTGGCGATCTCTAGTTTTACTTTGGGTAGAAAATCGACTTGATATTCTGCACCACGGTAAAGTTCTGTATGGCCTTTTTGACGACCAAAGCCTTTCACCTCTGATACAGTCATCCCCTCGATGCCCACATCGGCTAACGCCTCTCGAACATCATCTAATTTGAACGGTTTGATAATCGCATTAATAAGTTTCATCGCATCCTCTCTGAAGCAGTCATCCTTTTGCTTTTCTATAATCCAAGGTGCGTGCCAAGTTTTTAAACCATTGATAAATATAAAATTACATTAAATTTCCATCCTGTAGAACGAAAAACGCGCACCATAAAGGTGCGCGCACTTCCCAAAAACAGAGCATCCGTGAATTCATTCACCAATAGGGTGCATTACATTGTACGAAGAAAGGATTTCCACTGGTCGAGCAGTTGTTCGAAATCTTCCAAACCGCAGCTTGCACGGCTCTCGCTCTCATACAACTCAAACTCACTTTCCGCGCCAAGGTCAAAGTCATGCTTTAAGCTGTTCTCTTCCACTAACACTTCATCACCTTGAACTGTCAGAGAAATTTCTCGGCCTTCTAAAATGCACTCTTGCTGAGGCGCAGCTTTCGCACTGGCTAGCAACTGATCAATGCTCTCGAGTTTGACGGGGTCTTGACCAATTTCTTCCTGAAGCCAGCGACCAAAGACCTCATGCCCCATACTGGATCTTACGTAGACGTCACCCAGTAAGGTATTCTTAATAAATTCAAATTCCATAATTGAACCACCTACCCAGAAAAAGTCGTGAAGAAAAGGCGCGCACTATACCTAAAATCGGCCTCAGACACTCTAAAAATCGACACCGTGAGCCTAAAAAACAGAGATAAAAAAAGCGCCTGCCGAAGCAGACGCTGATCTGTCATATTCGCTAGAGCGTGATTACGCTGGTTCTTGGAAGATCACGGTATCCGCTTTCTTGGTGTACTGTTCCATCTTGTGGAAGTTCAAGTAGCGATAGGTATCCGCCGCGGTCGCATTGATCTTCGCCGCGTACTCAAGATACTCTTCTTTAGTAGGGATGCGGCCTATGATAGCGCCCACTGCCGCGAGCTCAGCGGAAGAGAGGAACACATTCGCGCCGGTACCTAAACGGTTCGGGAAGTTACGCGTTGAGGTCGACATGACCGTCGCTTTATCCGCTACGCGCGCTTGGTTACCCATACAGAGTGAACACCCTGGGGTTTCAATACGCACACCCGCACGGCCGTAGATGCCGTAATAGCCTTCTTCGGTCAATTGATCGCGGTCCATCTTGGTTGGCGGCGCTACCCAGAGACGTGTATTCAAGGTACCACCATATTGCTCAAGCAATTTACCTGCTGCACGGAAGTGACCAATGTTGGTCATGCACGAGCCAATGAAGACTTCGTCAATCTCAGTGCCTTGCACTTGAGAAAGTAGGCGCGCATCATCCGGATCGTTTGGCGCACACAAGATAGGTTCGTTGATCTCGGCAAGATCAATCTCAATCACGTGCGCGTACTCCGCGTCCGCGTCGGCTTCCATTAGTTCAGGGTTAGCCAACCACTCTTGCATCGCTGTAATGCGACGCTCGATGGTGCGGCGATCGCCGTAACCTTCGGAGATCATCCACTTCAACATGGTGATGTTTGAGTTGAGGTACTCTTCAATTGACGCTTGAGAGAGCTTGACCGTACAGCCTGCTGCACTGCGCTCTGCTGAGGCATCAGAGAGCTCAAACGCTTGCTCAACCGTTAAGTGCTCCACCCCTTCAATCTCAAGTACGCGACCTGAGAACTCATTGATCTTACCTGATTTTTCAACCGTCAATAGACCTTGTTGAATCGCATAGTAAGGGATCGCATGCACCAAATCACGCAAGGTGATACCCGGCTGCATCTCGCCTTTGAAGCGCACCAAGATAGACTCAGGCATATCCAATGGCATCACACCCGTCGCTGCGGCAAACGCCACCAAGCCAGAACCGGCAGGGAAAGAAATGCCAAGAGGGAAACGAGTATGCGAGTCACCACCTGTACCTACGGTATCTGGCAGCAACATGCGGTTTAACCAAGAGTGGATAACACCGTCACCAGGGCGCAAAGAGACACCGCCACGGTTCATAATGAAGTCTGGCAAGGTATGGTGAGTATTCACATCCACCGGTTTTGGATACGCAGAGGTATGACAGAATGACTGCATAACAAGGTCTGCGGAGAAACCAAGACACGCCAAGTCTTTCAACTCATCACGCGTCATTGGGCCCGTCGTATCTTGCGAGCCGACCGTGGTCATCTTAGGTTCACAGTATTGACCTGCGCGGACACCTTCAACGCCACACGCTTTACCGACCATTTTCTGAGCCAGAGTAAAGCCCTTAGTTGACGATGATGGGTCAACGGGTTTTGCAAAGAGATCGGTCTCTTCAAGACCGAGCGATGCGCGCGCGCGACTGGTTAAGCCACGACCGATAATAAGAGGAATACGGCCACCCGCTCGCACTTCATCAAGCAGCACTTTGCTCAGCTCGAAACGAGAAATCTCTTCGCCATCTTTACGTACCACACCTTCGTACGGGAAGATGTCGATCACATCGCCCATATTCATCTGTTGTACGTTCAATTCAATCGGTAGCGCGCCTGAATCTTCCATGGTGTTGTAGAAGATAGGGGCAATTTTGCCACCCAAGCAGATACCGCCGGTGCGTTTATTAGGTACGTATGGGATATCTTCGCCCATAAACCACAGCACTGAGTTGGTCGCGGATTTACGCGAAGAACCGGTGCCCACAACATCACCCACGTAAGCGAGTGGGATGCCGTCTTTTTTCAACTCTTCGAGTTGCGTGATAGGGCCAACACTACCAGGTTGATCTGGGTTGATGCCTTCACGCTCCATTTTCAGCATCGCTTTCGCGTGAACAGGAATATCAGGGCGCGACCAAGCATCTGGAGCTGGGGATAAGTCATCGGTGTTCGTCTCACCGGTCACTTTAAACACTTTAACCGTGATCTTTTCTGCGACTTTCTTCTTGGCAGTAAACCACTCTGCATCCGCCCATGATTGCATCACTTGCTGTGCAAAGCTGTTGCCGGCTTTGGCTTTTTCTTCCACGTCGTAGAACGCATCAAACATCAGTAGTGTATGAGACAAGGCTTTGACCGCGATGGGGGCTAGAGTCTCATCATCAAGGAACTCAACCAGCGGCGCGATGTTGTAGCCACCTTGCATAGTACCAAGGAGCTGCGCGGCTTTTTCGCGGCTAACCAGCGGAGAAGAGACCTCGCCTTTCGCCACAGCCGTTAGGAAACCAGCTTTGACGTAAGCCGCTTCATCAACACCCGGTGGGATTCGGTTTTCCAGAAGGTCAAGAATAAACGCTTCTTCACCTTGAGGGGGATTTTTCAGAAGTTCCACTAGGCTGGCAACTTGCTCGGCATCCAATGGTTTAGGTACAACTCCTTCAGCAGCACGCTCTTCGACGTGTTTACGATAGGCTTCAAGCACGACTTTTTCCTCTCATTGCGGTTCCTCCCCTTTATTGCTATTTATTCAGAAAAGAAGGGAGTGAACATCCTTGGAAACTTGGCGCTCCATGCCATATTGTCATTCAATTGGTGCGATACCAAACATCGAATAATCATGCCAGAGAGGCCAAACTGTGGGCGGTAGAATAGCAAATTTAACGTTAAATTAAAATCTCATCATTTTGACCAACATAGCAACTTGAGACTAAAGTTCTATGCTTTTTCATGCAGTATAAGCACATTCACCCTATAAACCGTACAACAATTTATATCGACTCGATCCCACTATTTAAACGAACTGCCGATGATGAGATAAAACGAGTCGTAGTTTTGTTCAGTACGGCCATAACCAAACATCACCGGTCCAACTGGCGAGTCAATCCCCGCAAAAACCGAGGCTGCTTGATACATCGGCGCTTGGCTGATTTCTGTATCCGGATCTGACCACACACCGCCATATTCCAATGACGCGCCGACGTAGAAGGGCGAGCTGAAGAGGCCAAAATCGTTATCAAACCAACGGTAGCGATAAGTAGCATTACCATAGAGTTTGTTTTGCCCAACCAGACTGTTTTTCGGGATGCCGGAGAGGTTTAGAAAGCCGCCTAACTGTTTAGGATCCACCAGCAACTGGGACTTTTTGCTCTCCACTAGCGCGCCATCAAAGTTTCCCACTAAAGTATGACGGCCAAAGCTGTGCGCACCTATCCAACGCACGGTGGTTTCGTACACGGTATCATCGATGTCCGACAAACTGTCTTGCGAGCTATCATCAGAAACTAGGAATCCTAGATCGAGGTAAACTCCCTTGTTTGGTAGGGCAAAGTTGTCCAAAGTATCAATGCGGTAGTTGGCAAACAGACCCAGGCGCTCATAGCGGCCAGTGCCAAACAAGGAGAAGGTCGACGCTTCCACTTCACCGTGGGTATAGCGCCCGCCCACCTTAAATTGGCTCCATAAGTTGCTCTGATAACCCATCGCCAGCTCCCCAATCCACTGGGCATAGTTCACCGGCAGGTAATTCTCGGTTGTCTCTAAGGTAGGATCGGTAATGAATTCGAACTCTCCATCGGCATCAAACGGCAGGTTGCGCGTCTGTTCCTTGTAACTGACAATCGCGTTACCAAACAGTGTTTGAGAGGAGAGGATCGGTGAATAGAGATCAAACTCCAACAGCTTGTCTGTGCCCAGTTCGACATTGGTTCTTAGCTCGGCTCCTTGCTCCGTCAAGCCGGTGAAGTTGGTGGAGACACCAATCGAGTACTGGCTTTTGGTCTGAAAGTCATCTTCAAGGAAAAAACGAAAGTCGACAAAATTCGGCCCCCAAGATTTCTCTTTGATGTTCACGCGCAGCACGTTGTCATCATCTTGCTGATCAAACTGGTAGGTCACCAACTCAAACCGATCCAACACATAGAGATCGCGTATGCTCTGCTCCAAGGTTTCAGTCGAATACTGCTCGCCGCTTTCAAGATTCAATCGCTGCGCTATTACCTCATCGGAGAATGGGCTGTTATTGCTCACCTCCAATCGGTCAATCACCACCTCATCGACATAAGTGAGTTTGGCTCGTGCTTGCTGTTTTTTCTCCACATAGTGTTGGTACTCAGCGGAAGACACCGACAACGCCTGCAATTGCTCCTTTGCTGCATGGGCGACCTCATAACCTTTGACATACGCTTCAGGCATGATGGAGAAATCGGTGGTGCCATAGCGACCCACCTCAGGTTTCAGAAGGACATCGCCCTCAGCAAGAAAGCTCGTCTGCTCTCGGGTACTGCGCTTTACAAGATAATTAGACAACTGCGAAGCGACGGTAAATAAGTTGGTAAATTCCTCTTCGGCGCGATAATCCGAACTGATGTCCACCGCGATAATGATGTCCGCGCCGAGTGCTCGAGCGAGTTCGACCGGCATATTGTTGGTCACCCCGCCATCGACCAACATTTTGCCATCCACTTCATACGGTGGCAGCGCACCAGGGACAGACATGCTCGCCATCATGGCATCGGTCAAATAGCCACTGCTTAAGATGACAGGTTCTAATTGAATGATGTCGGTCGCCACCGAACGATAGGGGATCGCCAGTTCATCAAAGCTGGTAAAAGGAGGAAGATTGCCTGTGGTTTCGCGCAAGATACGCAGCATACTCTGCCCTTGCACGACGCCTTTGGCGGCTCTGAGCTCACCAATCCCGAGGCCAAAATCGGTCGTCAGTTGGTAGCGGTCTTCGTACTCTTTATCTCGCACACGACGCTCACTGCGCGGCACTTTATCAACAAAGCCAGAGTTCCAATTGACGCTGTAAAGAAAACTCTCGATTTCATCCGCGCTCATCCCTGTAGCATACAGGCCGCCTACATAGGCGCCCATACTGGTGCCGGTAATGTAGTCGACTGGAATTTTCAGCTCTTCAAGCGCTTTCAACACCCCAATGTGCGCCGCACCTTTGGCGCCGCCGCCCGCCAGCACCACAGCAATTTTAGGGCGCTCAATAGCTGGCACATCGGTATCAAGCAGCGATGGTCCTGACTGTGCTGTCGCCATGAGTGGCCACCCGCCTAAAAAAGCGCATAGATAGCTAAAACCGCGCAAGGAGCGAAGCGTTTTTTTCACGTTTGAATTCCTTTCAAAACCAATGATTTCGGATTATATACACAAACCCATCTGACCTTACCAGTCAAAGAGTCGATTGATCCAGGATGCCGACGCTTTATCACACTGTTGTTTGAGCTGACCTGTGTTATCCCATACGGGCAACCTAAAGTCGTTACGACAATCCAGCGCCAAGCTGCCCGACTCTCGCCCAGCAAAACCTAGTGTCGTGATGCCTTGGGGCCATGGCAGACTCAATGGCTGCGGAATACGCTGTGATAAGTAATCGGCATAGACACGTAATGCGCCGCTCGACCCCGTCAGTTTGGTCGGTGTATTGTCGTCTCGGCCAAGCCAAATCGTGGTCACCTCTCGCCCATCAACACCGACAAACCAACTGTCACGCGTATCATTACTGGTACCGGTTTTTCCCGCCAGCGCCGCTTGAGAAAACTGACTATTGAGATAGCGGCCAGTGCCTTCGGTAACGCCGATTTTCATTGCATAAGTGGTCAGCCAGGCCGCTTGTTGATCGACGCGCTGTGACGCGCTAGGCAGGGACTCATACAGCACCTGCCCTTCAATGTTTAACACCGAACGCAGCGCAGAGAGCTTCGCGTATCGGCCCGAGTTGGTTAAGGTTTGGTACATTTGCGCCACCTGAAACGGGGTGAGACTGAATGAGCCTAAGAACATCGAAGGCACCGGGCGAATCTCTTCACGTGGCACGCCAAGCTGCTCAAAGGTGTTGATGACCTTCTCTATGCCCACTTGCATACCTAGCTCCACCGTCGGCACATTGAGCGATTTGGCCAGCGCCAGATAGAGCGGCACATCACCGCGATATTCTCGGTCGTAATTGCGCGGCGACCAGACGTTACCTTGACTGCCCTTGAGCGTAATCGGCTTGTCATGCAGCGTGGTGGCTAAGGTGTATTTTTCCGGCTGATTGAGCGCCGCCAAATAGACCGCAGGTTTTGCCAATGAGCCAATTTGCCGCTTCGCGTTCAAGGCTCGGTTAAAGCCATCAAAGCCGGTGCGTTTGCCACCGACCATCGCGCGAATTTCGCCGGTGTGTCGATCCACCGCCACCGCTGCGCCCTCTAATTCATCGCCCGCCACGGTTGCCAGTTGCGTTACCTTAGAGGCCACGGCGCGTTCCAATTGATGCTGCGAGACAGGGTCAAGTGAGGTAAATACGCGCAGGCCGCTGTCGCCTTGGAAACGCTCTCCAAGTTTCTCTTTGAGCTCAATACTCACTTGCTGAAAATAAGCGGGCTGACGACTGGCAATTTGTGGCGTTGCTTGTAAATCCAGTGGGCGGCTGGCAGCAGCATCAAACTCGCTCGCCGTCAACGTGCCTTGTTGCATCATTAAGCGCAGCACCAGATCTCGACGCTCTTTCGCCCGCTCAGGGTAGCGTTGTGGGTTGTAATACGAAGGGCCTTTCACCATGCCGACCAACAACGCCAGTTGATCAATTCTCAGCTCTTGAATCGGTTGGCCGAAATAAAAACGCGACGCCAAACCAAAGCCATGAATCGCTTCACCGCGGCTTTGACCTAAGTAGACTTCATTGAGGTACGCTTCCAAAATGCGGTCTTTGCTGTAGCGATAATCGAGAATCAGGGCGATGTAAGCCTCTCTCATTTTGCGCCATAAGGTGCGATCGCTCGATAAAAAGAGGTTTTTGGCTAACTGCTGCGTCAGAGTGCTGCCGCCTTGCACGGTCCGCCCCGCTTTCACGTTGGCCACCAAAGCACGCGCGATCGCCAATGGTGACACTCCATCATGCTGATAAAAGTGCCGGTCTTCTGTTGCGAGCAGCGCGTCGATCATCACTTCCGGAAAATCGACCCGCTTGATAAACAGTCGTTGTTCATCTTGATTTTTTTCAAGCATACCCAGCATTTTCGGCTCAATACGCAAGTAGCCTAACTCCCCCGGCTTTTCTAACGATTGGATCCTTTGCAGGCTTGACGCATCAAAATGCAGCATGACGTGGCGGTCAGGCTCTGGGCCATCAGAGAACTCAAAAGGCCGACGAATCAGCTCAATCTTGCTCGAAGAAGAGGAATACTCACCCGGGTATTGAGGGTGACGCACTTTGCGATAATTGAGCACATCCAGCTCATTACGTACTTCTTGAATCGAAATGTTGTCACCCGGCGCGAGATGCAAAATACGCGCATACACCACCGTAGGCAAAGAGAACAGCTGACCTTCAAATTTCTGTTTAACCAAGCTATCGAGATAGATGCCCACCACAAGTAGTAAGGCAAACCCAGCCAAGGCGAGCTTCCATGTTAGGCCCCATAGGGTTTTCAACCATGGACGCTTTGAGGGAGTGGGTTTAGCGGGCTTTCTCACACGTTTGCCAGAGGGCTTGGTTGCGCGAGGCTTACGGCGACGTCCCTGATTATCTCCACTCTCTGTTGTTCTCTTTTTACTCATTCTTTCCTTTACCCTAATCACTATGACGACAGGTGTTTTTTGGTTTTCGTCGTTGCCACATGATTGGCAGGATCATCCGGCCAAACGTGTTTGGGGTAGCGCCCCTTCATCTCTTTTTGTACTTCCACGTAGCTGCCTGCCCAGAACCCTGCGAGATCTCGGGTGATCTGCAACGGTCTGCGCGCCGGAGAGAGCAGCTCCAATACTAAGGTTTTGCGACCGTCGGCAATGCATGGCGACGTCTGCTCGCCATACACTTCTTGAATTCGAACCGACAGCACGGGCTCTTGTCCATCTTGATAACGAATCCGCGCTCGTGTGCCCGTTGGCAGCGTGTAGTGCGTAGGCAGCCACTCGTCCAACTGCTGATTTAACGGCCAGCCCAAATAGGCCAGCAGCGCTTGCTCTATCGATATCGATGCCAACTGCTCGACCGACGTGACCTGATTCATATACGGCTCTAGCCAGTGCTCTAGAGCCGCCAATAAGCCATCCTCAGAGCAATCTGGCCAATCGTGCTCTGGCAGCCACTGCGCAGCGCAGCGAATACGCTCTAACGTGTCACGCGCGCGATCAGACCACTCTAATACAGACAAGCCTTTACGACGTACATAGCTCAGTAAAGCTTGTGTCATTTTTTCTTTATCTGGCGTTGCCATTGCGGTTCGAGACACCACGAGCGCGCCGAGCTTCTTCTGTTTCTCGGCGACTAAGCGGCCTTTTTTCTCATTCCAATCAACCCAGTCATGATCAGTAAATAACGACGGACAACGCTGCTCAAGCACCGAGACATCACAGGCTTGCGCAAGGTGAATACGTGACGCGTCCGATTGGCTGCGTAGTAAGTCAATCACCACCAAATACGGCGCATCGGCGAGCGGTTCGCTGTCATCAAGCTCTGCGCCATGACCATTGGCGAGCAAGAAGGTACCGGCGCCGCTGCTGCGTTGCTGCGCAATGCGTTCAGGATAGGCACAGGCCAGAGCGACCGGAACAAGGGCATCATCTAACGCCGCCAATGGCGCTGTGATGGCGAGCATCTTCGCTAGCGCCGCCGCGCGCGCACTGACCACTTTTTGCTTGCTGTGTTGGCCTTGGCGTAAACGCCAAACGCTGGTGCGAAAATCGAGCGTGTGACGCTCTGGCTCTTCCAGTAACGCCGCTACCCATACGGCGCTTTGCTGCCAGCGCTGCTCGTCGCTGTGGAGTAACATCGCCGCCAGTCTCGGCTCCAATCCAAGTGCACAGGCGCGCTGACCTTGTGCGGTTAATAATGCCTGCTCGTTGAGTAGACCGAGTGATCGTAGCAATTGACGCGCCTGCGCCAACGCGACTTTGGGTGGCGGGGTCAGCCAGGTCAGCTCATCGCTGTCTTGTGTTCCCCACTGCGCCAGCTCCATCGCAAGAGCGGAGAGATCGGCATGCTGCATCTCTGGCGCGGGCACATCTGGCTGCTGACTCAGTTGACTTTCACTATACAGTCGTACGCACAGTCCGGGCTCAATACGCCCTGCACGACCCGCGCGCTGCTCAGCAGAGGATTTGGCAATGCGGACTTGCTCCAATTTAGTAATGCCTGTGCGGCTATCACACTTGGCAATGCGCTCGACGCCGCTGTCGACGACTAGACGAATGCCTTCAATGGTCAATGAGGTTTCAGCAATATTGGTCGCCAGAACCACCTTACGTTGCGGCGCCGGTGCGATCGCCGCTTGCTGCTCGTTAAAACTGAGCTGACCATATAAAGGGCAGACGAGGATACCCTCGCCCAAATCTTCAAGACGCTGCGCCACGCGCCGGATAGCAGCAACACCAGGGAGAAACGCCAGCAACGAACCAGACTCGGTCGCCATCAAGTGGCGGATCTGCTTCGCCATCGCCTCTTCTAGCCCTTGATTCGGCTTAAGGGGCTGGTAGCGATACTCAATCGGGTAGCTGCGCCCGTGCGATGCCACATACGCCGCGTCAGGCATGATGGTTTGCAGCGCTCGCTGGTCGAGCGTCGCCGACATCACCACCAGCTTTAAGTCATCGCGCAGCGCTTGCTGAATCTCAAGGCAGAACGTCAACGCGGTGTCGGCGTGTAAGCTGCGCTCATGAAACTCATCAAAGATGATCATATCAACACCGCTCAGCTCAGGATCGGACTGGATCATGCGCGTTAAGATACCCTCGGTGACGATTTCAAGCTGTGTCGCTTGGCTGACTTTACTCTCACCGCGCATCCGATAGCCGACGGTTTGTCCAACCCGCTCCCCACACTGCTTCGCCAAATAGTGCGCGATATTTCTCACCGCCAAGCGTCTGGGCTCAAGCATGATGATTTTTCCCTGCACAATGCCTGCGTTGAGCAGTTGCAGTGGAAAGTAGGTCGATTTACCGGCACCCGGCGCCGCTTTGAGGATCAGTTGAGCGTGATGCGCGACGCCTGCGAGAAGCTCGGGCATCACGTCTTGAATCGGCAGTTGTGACAATGGAGAAACCTTATGCTCTAATTGAGAGCTCAATTGTACATAAAAACAGTACTGATCCTAACTCTCTCACTCTGTTAAGTCTTAGTTATGAAGTTTTCCCCCTCTTTGCAACGCGCCACACTCATCCAGCGCTATAAACGCTTTCTCGCCGACGTCACCCTGCCCGATGGCAGTGAGCGGACCATTCACTGCGCCAACACAGGAGCAATGACAGGTTGCGCCACGCCGGGTAATCCGGTGTGGTATTCGACCTCAGACAACCCAAAACGCAAGTACCCCAACAGTTGGGAGCTAACTCAAACCGCGCAGCAGCATCGCATCTGTATTAACACCGCGCGCGCCAACGCATTGGCTGTCGAAGCGATTGAAAATGGCACCATCAAAGAGCTGCAAGGCTATGAGCGACTTCAAACTGAGCAGAAGTATGGCAGTGAAAATAGTCGGATTGATATCTTGCTCTCTGCACAATCCAAACCAAACTGCTATATAGAAGTGAAAAGTGTCACCCTGTTGGATGAAGCGCAGAATCAGCAAAAGGGACAAGGTTACTTTCCTGACGCCGTAACAACACGTGGTCAAAAGCACCTAAGAGAACTGACCGAGATGGCACAAAGTGGAAGCAGAGCGGTACTTTTATTCACCGTTTTACATTCAGGTATTGAAAAAGTCTCTCCTGCCCACCATATAGACGCCGATTATTCACAATTACTCAAAACAGCAATAGAAAACGGGGTGGAAGTCTTGTGCTACAAGGCCACGCTCAACGAGGATGAGATAGCACTAGTAGAGCCGCTCAATTTTCGGTGCTAGGGGCAAAAAATGATGTCGCCTTCACATTGATTGTAAGTTTCATCTCTAGTATTTGCCTCGGTTGATTCTTTTTGCTATAGATACCCGCCTTAAAATTAACTGCAGAGCGCAGTTGACTAGGTGTTAGTAGGAGATGCTGCATGCCAGAATCAAAGAAAAAAGCGCTAGGCATCCTAGCCATTGCAGGGGTTGAGCCATACCAAGAAAAAGCAGGTGAAGAGTACATGTCACCTGAGCAAATGGCTCATTTTACAAAAATTTTGACAGCTTGGCGTAACCAGCTCAGGGAAGAAGTTGATCGCACTGTGCACCACATGCAGGACGAAGCCGCGAATTTCCCTGATCCCGTTGACCGCGCCTCACAAGAAGAAGAATTTAGTCTAGAACTTCGCAACCGTGACCGTGAGCGTCGCTTGATCAAAAAGATTGAGAAAACGCTAAACAAGATCGAAGAAGATGATTTTGGCTTTTGCGAATCTTGTGGCGTCGAGATTGGCATCCGTCGTCTAGAAGCTCGTCCTACCGCTGACCTTTGTATCGACTGTAAAACGCTTGCAGAGATCAAAGAGAAGCAGATGCAAGGTTAATCCTGCATCACCCGCTGTATCCTAGTCACTTAGGGTATACATTAAGGGAGCATTGGCTCCCTTTTTGGTTTTTATCTATGACGAATATGATTGGCCGTTTTGCTCCCTCCCCCTCAGGCCCGCTCCATTTTGGCTCATTGGTTGCCGCCCTCGGCAGTTACTTTCAAGCCAAAGCGCAGCAAGGGCAGTGGCTGGTACGCATCGAAGACCTTGATCCTCCACGAGAGGTGCCAGGGGCAGCCGATCTCATCCTAAGAACCTTAGAAGCGTATGGCCTGCATTGGGATGGTCAGATCCTTTACCAAAGCCAGCGTGTAGACGCTTATCAAGCTCAAATTGACCAGTGGCGACGCAGCGGCGATGCCTATTTGTGTCAGTGCACGCGCAAACAAATCAAAGCGACGGGCGGCTTTTACTCGGGCACTTGCCGTGACAAAGCGTTGAGCGACGCCACATCGTGCGCAGTCAGGCTCACCATGTCCCAGCCAACGTATCAGTTTGACGACCTCAAACATGGCACCATTGACATCCCACGCGCGCTCGCAGATGAAGATTTTATTATCAAACGTCGCGATGGCTATTTTGCCTATAACCTTGCGGTAGTATTGGATGATATCGAGCAAGGCGTGACTCAAGTGGTGCGCGGCGCCGATTTGATTGAGCCTACAGGCAGACAAATCAGCCTGTATAAATTGCTCGGACAAACACCGGTGAGCTATTTGCACTTGCCGCTCGCCATCGGTGAGAACGGGCAAAAGCTATCGAAACAGAACCATGCGCCGGCGATTGACCTACAAGACCCGATACCCGCGCTGCTCGATGCGATGCGCTTTTTGGGTTTACCAATGACGCCGGAAGTCTCCTCTGGGAGCGTGGAAGAGATCATCGCTTGGGGCGTGGAGAATTGGTCGATTGAGGCACTCCCTCAGCCGATCGAGATCACACCCATATTCTCAAACCGCTCCCCGTAGGCTATCATTAGCCGCAAATTCGCGCCGAATTGGGCTGAACATGACCGCAACGCCTAAGGAAAACCAAGGCTCAGCACGCAATCTGCATACGGATTGGAACATCAACCTGACTAGGCAAACACCGAATAACAGCTAGAAGCACATGAATAAAAACGACGATACACCCAACGAAACTCAAGTTTATCCGCAGCTTTCGTTAAATATTATTACTCGCCAAGAGCATAATATCTCACGCAAACAGATCAGCGATAATGCATTGAAGGTGCTATACCGTCTTCATGGTGCAGGCTATGACGCCTACCTCGTAGGAGGAGGTGTTCGCGATCTGCTGCTTAATCAATCCCCCAAAGATTTTGATATAGCGACCAATGCGACCCCGGAACAAATCCGCCAACAGTTTAAAAACTGTCGCTTAATCGGTCGACGTTTTCGTCTCGCGCATATCATGTTTGGTCGAGACATCATCGAGGTGGCGACGTTCCGCGGCCATCACCAAGAGCCAAGCAAAAACGTCTCTCAACAATCGAAAGAAGGGATGTTGCTGCGCGATAACGTCTACGGCACTGTCGATGAAGACGCTGAGCGCCGCGATTTCACCGTGAACGCGATGTACTACAACATCAGCGACTACTCGATTCACGACTACGCGGGCGGCATGGAAGACCTCGAAGATAAGCTGATTCGCTTGATTGGTGATCCCGACACACGCTATCGCGAAGATCCTGTGCGCATGTTGCGCGCGATCCGCTTTGCGGTGAAGTTGGACTTTGATATCGAAGAAGAGACCGCAGCCCCAATTGAAGAACTGGCGCACCTTCTTCAAGACATCCCTGCTGCGCGCTTGTATGAAGAGTCACTCAAGATGCTGCAATCGGGCTATGGCTTAGAGACGTATCACTTGATGCGTGAGTACAACCTGTTCCAGCAACTCTTCCCGACCATTGCTCAGTACTTTACCGAAGATTACTCGTCTCCAACCGAACAGATGCTGGATCTGGTACTCGACTCTACCGATCAGCGCATTGAGGAAGGCAAGCGCATCAACCCTGCCTTTATGTTCGCGGCGATGCTGTGGTACCCGTTGCAAGAAAAAGCCGCTCAGTTGATGGAAAAGCAAAAGCTCTCTGAGTATGACGCCATTATGGAAGCGAGCAACCTAGTGCTCGATGAGCAAGTGCGCACCATCGCGATTCCTCGTCGTCACACTGCAACCATTCGTGAGATCTGGCAATTGCAGCTGCGTATGCCGCGCCGCAATGGCAAGCGTGCGTTCCGCCTGCTTGAGCTTAACAAGTTCCGCGCTGGCTTTGATTTCCTAGAGATGCGCGGTGAAGTCGAGCAAGGGGAGACCCTAGCGCTGGCCAAATGGTGGGAGACCTTCCAAAACGCCGGGCGAAATATGCGTCAAGCTATGGTCGCTGACCTCGATGCCAATGAGACCGGCGAGACAAAAACACGTCGCCGCAGAACCAACCGTAAAAAGCGCAGCAAGGCGTCATCATGATCACCGCATACATTGCTGTCGGAAGCAATTTGTCTGATCCTGTGACCCAAGCGAATGAGGCCATTGAAGCGCTCAAATCGCTGCCAAAATCGCGCTTTATCGCCACCTCCGCGCTCTACAGCAGTAGCCCTATGGGGCCACAAGATCAGCCGGATTACATCAATGCCGTGGTGGCGATTGAAACCGGATTAACGCCCATTGAACTGCTCGATTGCACCCAAGCGATTGAACAATCTCAAGGGCGTGTCCGTAAAGATGAACGCTGGGGCCCAAGAACCTTAGATCTCGATATCATTCTTTACGGCAATGAGGTGATGGATTCCGAGCGATTAACGCTTCCTCACTATGGAATGAAAGAGAGAGAATTCGTTCTCTACCCGCTCGCCGAAATCGCACCAAATTTAACGCTCCCAGATGGGGCCAGGCTCTCTGAACTGCTCAAGCAAGTAGACAGAAACGGCCTGCGTCAATGGCAGTCGTCTTAATGATTGCGCCTGCCACCCTCATGGTAAGGAAAGAAAAATGAAAAAAATCTCGATTAATGACTTGATGAAATGGAAGCAAGAAGGCCGTAAGTTCGCCACCTCGACGGCGTACGATGCCAGCTTTGCGCAGTTATTTGAAAGTCAGGAAATGCCTGTTCTTTTGGTGGGTGATTCCCTTGGTATGGTATTGCAAGGCACGACCAGTACACTGCCAGTCACAGTTGATGAAGTGGCTTACCATACTCGCTGCGTACGTGCGGGCAGCCCAAACTGCCTACTGATGGCGGACATGCCTTTCATGAGCTATGCCACACCGGAACAAGCGTGTGAAAACGCCGCAACGCTGATGCGTGCCGGGGCAAACATGGTCAAAATCGAAGGTGGCGACTGGTTAGTTGAAACCGTAAAAATGCTGACTGAGCGCGCCGTACCTGTGTGTGCGCACCTTGGCTTGACGCCGCAATCTGTCAATATTTTTGGCGGATTCAAAGTGCAAGGTCGTGAGCAAGACAAAGCCGATCGCATGGTGCGTGATGCGCTTGCGCTTCAAGAAGCGGGCGCACAAATCATCTTGCTAGAGTGTGTTCCTGCCGAGCTGGCAAGACGCATTACCGAAGTGTGTGATGTGCCAGTGATTGGTATTGGTGCGGGCAATGTGACCGATGGTCAGATCCTCGTTATGCACGATATGTTCGGTATTTCAGCCAATTACATGCCTAAGTTCTCGAAAAACTTCCTTGCCGAAACGGGCGACATGCGTAAAGCTGTAGCGAAATACAAAGAGGATGTAGAGAGTGGTGCGTTCCCAGATGACGCTCACACGATTGCTTAAGGATCAAACCCATGCAAACTTTTGCTGATATTGCCGCTCTTAGAGAGCAAATCAAACAGTATAAGCGTGATGGCCGTCGGGTTGCTTTTGTTCCCACTATGGGCAATTTACACGAAGGTCACCTGACGCTAGTGCGCAAAGCGCGTGAAAACGCCGATGTGGTGGTGGTGAGTATTTTCGTTAACCCCATGCAGTTTGATAGAGCGGATGATCTCAATAACTACCCGCGCACACTCGACGACGATTTAGCCAAACTCAGCGGTGAAGCCGTCGAGGTAGTCTTTACGCCGACACCTGAGACCATCTACCCTGAAGGGCTCGATAAACAGACATCGGTCGATGTCCCAGGTTTATCCACCATTCTTGAAGGTGCTTCACGTCCTGGGCACTTTAAAGGGGTTGCGACCGTGGTGACTAAGCTGTTCAACATCGTTCAGCCTGACGTTGCCTGCTTTGGTGAAAAAGATTTCCAACAGCTGGCGGTCATTCGTAAGATGACGCTCGATCTGGCGATGGATATTGAGATCATTGGTGTACCGACCGTGCGTGAGATGGATGGATTAGCCATGAGTTCACGTAACGGCTTGCTGACGCTTGAAGAGCGTCAACTCGCCCCGGTATTAGCACGCACGATGCGCTGGATCAGCAGTGCCATGCGTGGTGGGCGCGATGACTACGCATCGATCATTGAAGATGCGAGCGATCAGCTCCGCGCCGCAGGCCTGCAACCGGATGAGATCTTCATTCGAGATGCACGCACCCTGCAAGCAATCACCACAGAGACCACCCAAGCGGTGATCTTGATGTCGGCCTTTTTGGGTAAGGCTCGCCTTATCGACAACCAAGTGGTCGAGTTAACTTCCTCATCGGACGTCAGTGGCAACGAAGAAGATGAAGCGACCAGCGAGAGCGCCGAGTCGAGCAAAGCATAATTGCCGGTACGTAAATCGCAGAACGTAAAAAGGTTGGCATTTCGCCAACCTTTTTTGTTCCGCTCTTTTTTGTTCCACTAAAAGAGTCATCTCAGTTTAAGAACGCAAGCCGATGCCTTTGGTGACGAGGTAGTGCGCCACGCCATACAAGGCCAACACAAACACACTCAAGACCCCAAAAGAGGTGACAATACCCACGTCAGACACGCCCAGAAATCCGTAGCGGAAAGCGTTCACCATGTAGACGATAGGGTTTATCTTCGATACCCCTTGCCAAAACTCAGGCAACAAGCTGATCGAATAGAACACGCCCCCCAAGTAGGTCAACGGTGTCAAAACAAACGTCGGGATGATAGAGATGTCATCAAAGGTTTTTGCGTAGACGGCATTGATCAATCCCCCTAAAGCAAACACCACCGAGGTCATGAATACTGTCGCGATGATGATCCCCCAGTGCTCCACTTGCAGGTCAACAAACAGCAGTGACACAAAGGTGACGATGGTGCCGACCAATAGCCCACGCACCACACCGCCCATCACAAAGCCTAGAATGATCACATAGTTGGGCACTGGCGCGACCAACAGCTCTTCAATATTGCGCTGAAATTTGGCACTGAAAAACGACGAGGCGACATTCGAGTAGGAGTTAGTGATCACCGACATCATAATCAAACCCGGTACAATGTACTCCATGTAGCTAAAGCCGTTCATTTCCCCAATACGCGACCCAATCAAGCTGCCAAAAATAATGAAGTAGAGCGTCATGGTGATTGCCGGCGGCACCAAGGTTTGCACCCAGATACGGGTAAAGCGGTTGATCTCTTTGGTTAATAGACTGCAAAACGCCGTCCAATACAACTGAAGCATTACTTCGCCCCCTCTCTAACGATGGTCACGAACAGCTCTTCCAAACGGTTCGCTTTGTTGCGCATTGACTGAACCGTAACACCTTGCTCACTCAATTGGCTGAAGATGTCGTTCAAACCTTGCGACTTGTCGATCTCAATCTCCAAAGAGCCCGCCGTGAGCTGCTGACGAATCACGCCCTCTAATGGCGCGACCTCGACACCCTCTTGCAGATCCAGGATAAAGGTTTCCACCGTCAGCTTACTCAGCAAGGATTTCATGGTGGTGTTTTCAATCAACTCACCTTTACTGATGATGCCAATATTGCGACACAACATTTCCGCTTCTTCGAGGTAGTGCGTGGTCAGAATAATGGTGATACCCTGCTCTTGGTTGATCTCTTTTAAGAACTGCCACATCGAGCGACGCAGCTCGATATCAACGCCGGCGGTCGGCTCGTCGAGAATTAAGAGTTGTGGCTCGTGCATCAGCGCACGGGCGATCATCAAACGGCGCTTCATGCCACCCGACAGATTGCGAGCACGCTCGGCGCGTTTTTCCCACAAATCGAGCTTGGTGAGATACGTTTTCGCCCGCTCTTTGGCTAGTGACTTAGGCACACCGTAATACCCGGCTTGCTGCAATACGATCTGCTCAACGGTTTCAAACTGGTTAAAGTTAAACTCTTGTGGAACCAAGCCTAAGTTTTGTTTGGCGAGCTCAAGATCGGTATCAATGTCATATCCGAACACTTTCACCGTGCCTGAAGTCTTGTTAACCAATGACGAGATGACGCCAATAGTGGTGGATTTACCCGCACCATTGGGCCCAAGCAAGGCGTAAAAATCCCCTTTTTTGACCTGTAAGCTGATTCCTTTGAGCGCTTCAAAGCCACCGGCGTACGTTTTACGTAGCTGGTCTATTTCTAGTGCATACATAATGGTTGTCTGTACCTGTTGGTCTTGCTTATCGCCTCAGAATTGGGGCGATGAATGGTAATCAGTGTATCGGCGAACGCGGTTGATTACAATTAAACCTTTCGACTTTTTTGGAAATATAGAAATCAGAAGTTATAACGAAAACATATAGCCTGAAAAATTAGAGCGTGAAAAGGAAACGTGATAGGAAGGGTGGATTCGCACCGGATAAGCTCCCCACTGCGTAAGGCGAATGGGGAGCGTACACCGAGTTTCAATTAGATCGAGTCACCGATTTCCGGTGTCTCATCGACATGTTTCAGCGCGGCTTTCAGTGCTTCGTAACGGAACTTAAAGGTGTTGTCACTTGGCACGAGATCAATCACGTGGAACTTCTCAAGTTGCTGACGGGTATTTTCGTTCGGGCAGAGCAAGTAAACCTGACATTTGGCGTCCAATGCGTCTTTGATGGCGTTTTCCAACGCAAGCCCGACGGTGACATCAATCATAGGCACATCAGTCAAATCTAAGATCATCGCTTGATAGTCAGAGATACTGCTGTGTTGACGCGAAATCGCTTTAGAGACACTGAAAATCATCGGACCGGAAAGATAGAAGAACAACACTTTACCGTTGGCTTTATCGAGTAAGGCGCGCTCGCTGTCAGTCAGTGGTACATCGTCTTGGTCCGCATCACTGATTGCTTTAACCTGCCTCGCTTGCTCGCGGCTAAGGCGCTCAATGATGATAATGTTGGAGATAAACACTCCTAGCCCCACAGCGACAATCAAATCCACAAACACCGTCAACAGCATCACACCATACATGACGGCCATGCCCGGAAAGCTAACCTTGTGCGCACGCTGGATAAAACTCCAGTCAAGAATGTTAAATCCGACATACACCGCAATACCAGCCAACACCGCCATCGGAATAGGTTCGGTTAAGCCACTCGCCACCAAAACCACTAAGGCCAAAATCAGTGCTCGAATCACGCCTGAGAGCGGAGAACGTGCCCCCACTTGAATGTTGGTCACCGTGCCCATGGTTGCGCCCGCCCCCGGCAGAGCACCAAAAAGACCTGAGACCATGTTGGCAAGGCCCTGACCACGGAGCTCTTTGTCGGAGTCGTGCTCTTTACGCGTGAGCGAGTCACCGATAACCGCAGTCAGCAAGGTATCGATACAGCCCAGCGTGCCCAGTACCAAGGCATCGATCACCATTTCCACCAGCATCGAGGGATCGATATGCGGCATCACCAGAGAAGGCAGCCCCGCAGGAATTTCACCAATCCGACGAATCGCGTCAGGCTCAAACAGCACGACGGAGAGCAAGGTCACCGCCACAAGCGCAACCAACTGCGCAGGGACATATTTGCGATACTGTTTAGGGAAAAAGAACAGAATGGCCAAGGTCAACGCGCCAAGAAGCAGCTCACTGAATTTCATGTTGGCCAAAGTGTCAGGCAAAGCGGAAAGCGTCCCAACCACACCACCCGCTGGGGCGGCATGCCCCAATAACGGCGAGAGCTGAAGGATAATCAAGATCACGCCAATACCCGACATAAACCCGGAGATCACGCTATATGGCATCAAAGTGACGTATTTTCCGAGCTTTAATGTTCCAATCAAGATCTGGAATGCGCCCGCCATCATCACCACGGTGAAGGTCATCGC
The DNA here is from genome assembly GCF_059834135.1 of Vibrio sp. R10-SG-ISO4. Taxonomy (NCBI): domain Bacteria; kingdom Pseudomonadati; phylum Pseudomonadota; class Gammaproteobacteria; order Vibrionales; family Vibrionaceae; genus Vibrio; species Vibrio sp. R10-SG-ISO4. The sequence continues at coordinate 28,713 of NZ_JCBDHJ010000020.1, read as the reverse complement.
CATACCCGTTTCAGGGTATTTGGCCATCATGCTGGTGAGAACGGCGGTCATGATCACTGTCATTGGACCCGTCGGCTCTGAGATTAAAGTATTCGAACCACCGAACAGGGCAGCGAACAGACCGACCATGATCGCCCCCCATAAACCCGCCTCAGCCCCAGCGCCTGACGCCACACCAAACGCCAGTGCGAGTGGCAGAGAAATGATCGCAGTGGTCACACCGCCAAACAGATCGCCTTTAATATTGATATCTTCAAATCGATTTCCAAGCACAACCTTGCTCCATGCTTAACAACATCTTTCACCACTTAGCTTCAGCGCGTGAATACCAAGTGGAAAACCAATAACCATAAAATTTATGCTACTATCTGACGTGAAAAATCAGATTATTGAGGCGAAATGCCGCAAAAACATCACTCTAACAAATGTTACCCCTCAGCAGTAACAGTAATTGGTATCACATTCCGACTACTTTATAACTGTTTGTTAGGATCTCGACTAAGTTTATGTATTTTCATCCCTAAACTCGTCAGATGAGTGCCTTTTTACTGATTTTTTACGAGTATGAATTTGTAACATTATGTATAGTGATGAAACATTTTTTTAGGATTGATAAGTAAGATGCCAGAGATTAAACAGTTATTTGATAATAACTCTAAGTGGTCAGAGTCGATCAAAGCCGAGCGACCTGAATATTTTACTCAATTGGAACAAGGACAGAGCCCAGGCTTCTTGTGGATTGGCTGTTCAGACAGCCGTGTCCCAGCAGAGCGCCTAACCGGGTTGTACTCTGGTGAGCTCTTCGTTCATCGAAATGTGGCAAACCAAGTCATTCACACCGACCTCAACTGTTTGTCTGTGGTGCAATACGCGGTGGATGTGTTGAAAGTGAAGCACATTATCGTGTGTGGTCACTATGGCTGCGGCGGGGTGAAAGCGGCGATCGACAATCCGCAACTTGGTCTGATTAACAACTGGCTACTACATATTCGCGATCTCTACTTTAAGCATCGTCACTACCTTGATGGCATGCCGTTAGAGGATCAAGCGGACAAGCTGGGTGAAATCAACGTTGCGGAGCAAGTGTACAATTTGGGCAACTCGACCATTATGCAAAATGCGTGGGAGCGCGGTCAGGACGTGGAAATTCACGGTGTTGTGTATGGGATTGGCGACGGTAAACTGGAGTATTTGGGCGTGCGTTCAAGCTCAAGAGAATCGGTCGATGACTCTTATCAGAAAGCGATGGAAGCGATCCTAAACCCAGAACAGAAACTCTTGTGTCGCTAAGTTCATTGACACACATGGCCTAATAACAACAATGCCCGCAATCGCGGGCATTGTTCAATGTCGTGTTGCCAGTTTATGTGTGACCACTTTATTCCTGTGGCACCACTTTACCGATGTAAGGAAGATGGCGATACTTTTGCGCGTAGTCAATACCAACACCAACGACAAACTCATCCGGGATTGAGAAACCAATCCAATCCACAGGCACCTCGACTTCGCGACGCGAAGGCTTATCAAGCAGCGTACAGATGGCGATCGATTTAGGTTCACGCAGCGACAAAATTTCTTTGATTTTGTTGAGTGTGTTGCCTGTATCGATAATGTCTTCAATAATCAGCACATCCTTGCCTTTAATGTCGTCATCGAGATCTTTCAAGATGCGAACATCGCGTGAGCTTTCCATGGTATTGCCGTAGCTAGAAGCCGTCATGAAGTCTACTTGATGCGTCAGGTCAATTTGGCGCGCTAAGTCGGCCATAAAGACAAACGAACCACGCAGCAATCCAACCAACACCAAGTCTTCACTTCCTTGGTAGTGCTCGGTGATCTGCTTGCCCAGCTCATTTACTCGCGCCTGAACATCTTGCTCAGAAATCATCACTTCTACTGTATGTTTCATACCCATCTCGTCTTTCGTTTTGCCAGTACCTGAAGGATAGCGTATTAGCGCCTATGTGCCCGTTCCGAGCCGTTTGACTCGCCGGTACTGCTAAATGATCAAGCGCGTAGTCTAACACTTGAGCGCTCACTCTTAAACGTTTGCTTGGATGAAAACCCAGGGACTGATAAAAATGAAATATTAGTAACTAACAAAATTGATTATTAAATCACCTCAAAACGTTGACCCAAAGTATATGCACCATTACACTCATCAATGCTACGGCAAATAATAAAATACTAAATAGGGCTTAGCCCACAACGACAACTCAATTGGCAAGGAAATGAACTATGGATTCTATAGCGAAACGACCCCGTACACGCCTTTCTCCACAAAAACGCAAACAGCAGTTGATGGAAATCGCCTTGGAAGTGTTTGCTCGCCGCGGAATTGGACGTGGCGGCCACGCTGACATTGCAGAGATCGCACAAGTCTCTGTGGCGACGGTGTTTAACTACTTTCCTACCCGAGAAGATCTCGTCGATGACGTTCTAAACTATGTCGTCAGACAGTTCTCCAACTTCCTCACCGACAATATTGACCTAGACCTCCACGCGAGAGAGAACCTGCACAATCTGACCTCTGCGATGGTTGAGTTGGTGCTCAATGATTGTCACTGGCTCAAAGTGTGGTTCGAATGGAGCGCCTCGACTCGTGATGAAGTCTGGCCGCTGTTTGTCTCCACCAACAGCACCAACCAACTGCTGGTGCAAAATATGTTTGTGAAAGCCATCGAGCGCGATGAAGTGTGTGACAAACACGATCCTGTCGATCTCGCGACCCTGTTCCACGGCATGTTCTACTCGCTGTTCATTCAAGCCAATCGTATTCAAGATACTGAAGCGATGGAGAAACTGACCAACAGCCACTTAAACATGCTCTGTATTTACAAGCGCGATCAGTAATACGCTCGCCAACTACGCCTATTCGCTATGCCTGATCTTTAACGTACAGGAGCGAGCACAGTGAATAGGCATAAGTGAATAGGCATAAGTGAACAGGCATAAGTGAACAGGCATAAAAAAACCGCTGACTTATCAGCGGTTTTTCTCTATTTCAGTCTAAGAAGGATTACTTCTTCTTCGCTTTCGGGTTTGGAAGGTCAGTAATGGTGCCTTCAAACACTTCCGCGGCTAGACCGACAGACTCATGCAGAGTTGGGTGAGCATGGATAGTCAGTGCGATATCTTCTGCATCACAACCCATTTCGATAGCTAGGCCGATTTCACCCAACAGTTCACCACCGTTAGTACCGACAATCGCACCACCGATAACGCGATGTGTATCTTTATCGAAAATAAGCTTCGTCATACCGTCTGCACAGTCAGATGCAATAGCACGACCAGACGCCGCCCACGGGAAAGTAGCCGTTTCGTAGTTGATGCCTTCTGCTTTCGCTTCTTTCTCAGTCTTACCAACCCACGCCACTTCTGGCTCAGTGTAGGCAATCGAAGGAATGACTTTCGGGTCAAAGTAGTGCTTCTTACCAGAAATCACTTCTGCTGCAACGTGACCTTCATGCACACCTTTGTGCGCTAGCATTGGCTGACCAACGATATCGCCGATCGCGAAGATGTGTGGGATGTTGGTACGCATTTGCTTGTCAACATTGATGAAACCGCGCTCGTCGATTTCAATCCCAGCTTTCTCACCATCGATAAGCTTGCCGTTTGGCACACGACCGATAGCCACAAGAACCGCATCGTAGCGCTCTGGCTCCGCTGGTGCTTTCTTGCCTTCCATTGATACGTAGATACCGTCTTCTTTCGCTTCAACAGCGGTCACCTTAGTTTCAAGCATCAAGTTGAACTTGTTCTTAATACGTTTGGTGTAAACTTTAACGATGTCTTTGTCTGCCGCTGGGATAACTTGGTCGAACATTTCAACCACGTCAATTTGAGAACCCAGAGAGTGGTAAACCGTACCCATTTCTAGACCGATGATACCACCGCCCATGATCAGCAGCTTTCCTGGTACTTCTTTCAGCTCAAGTGCATCCGTTGAATCCCAAATACGTGGGTCTTCATGCGGAATGAATGGAAGTTTGATAGGTCGAGAGCCCGCAGCAACGATAGCGTTATCAAAGTTAACGACCGTTTTACCGTCTTCACCTTCCACTTCAATCGAGTTAGGACCCGTGAACTTACCAAAGCCGTTCACCACGTTCACTTTACGCATCTTAGCCATACCGCCAAGACCGCCAGTCAATTGGTTGATCACTTTCTCTTTCCACAGACGAATTTTATCAATGTCTGTTTGTGGCTCACCGAACACGATACCGTGCTCAGCCAAAGCTTTCGCTTCTTCGATCACTTTTGCCACATGTAGAAGCGCTTTTGATGGGATACAACCCACGTTCAAACAAACACCACCTAGGGTGCTGTAACGCTCGATAAGAACAGTGTCCAGACCTAAGTCTGCACAACGGAATGCAGCGGAGTAACCAGCAGGACCGGCACCAAGTACTACCACCTGGGCTTTAATTTCTTTGCTCATTTTGACCTCTTGTAGTCATTATCCCTAACAGGCTGAGTGAGTATGGAATCTATCGTTCAACGAATGGTTTGTTTTTCAATATTATTTTCAGACCGCCAACAGTTTACAGAGATGTTAATGGTGTGAAAAGTAAATCCATTTAGCCTGTGAGCTAGACAACAATTCACGAATGAACTGCTGAATATAGAAAAAGTGACTCCCCTTTATACCGAGGGTAAAGGGGAGTCATGAATTACAATACTAGACGACGAATGTCAGATAGACACGCGTTTAAGTAAGTAATGAAACGTGCACCTTCTGCACCATCAATCACACGGTGATCGTAGGAGAGAGACAGTGGAAGCCGTAGGCGCGGTTCAAACTCTTTACCGTTCCACACTGGCTTCATTTCAGACTTAGACACGCCAAGGATACCAACTTCCGGAGCATTAACGATTGGCGTAAACGCCGTACCGCCGATACCGCCAAGACTTGAGATAGTGAAACAGCCACCTTGCATGTCAGCCGCTGTGAGCTTGCCAGCACGTGCTTTCTTAGACACGACCATCAGCTCTTCAGACAGCTCGTAAATGCCCTTCTTGTTCACATCTTTAAATACAGGAACAACTAGGCCGTTTGGCGTATCTACCGCAATACCTACGTTGACGTATTTCTTCAGAATCAGGCTCTCACCGTCATCAGATAGAGAAGAGTTGAACGCAGGGAACGCTTCAAGTGCTTTCGCTACCGCTTTCATGATGAACACAAGTGGCGTGATCTTCATGCCCGTGTCTTTCTTCGCTTCGATGGCGTTCTGCTCTTTACGGAACGCTTCTAGCTCAGTGATGTCTGCGTTGTCCCATTGGGTCACGTGCGGGATCATCACCCAGTTGCGGTGTAGGTTTGCACCTGAGATCTTCTTAATGCGAGATAGCGGCTGAGTTTCTGTCTCACCGAACTTGCTGAAGTCCACTTTTGGCCACGGGAGTAGACCAAGAGCCGCGCCGTCGCCTTTACCAGATGCGGCTGCACCTGCGCCAGACTCAAGACGCTTAAGCGCTTCTTTCACGTAGTTCTGAACGTCTTCCTTCAGGATACGGCTCTTACGACCGCTGCCTTTAACCTTAGAAAGGTTAACGCCAAATTCACGCGCTAGACGACGAACCACCGGAGACGCGTGAGCGTACTCATCATTGTCTTGGAAGTCGCCAGCTGCTGGAGCTACTGCCGCTGGTGCTTCTGCTTTAGGCGCTGCCGCTGGTGCTTCTGCTTTAGGCGCTGCCGCTGCAGGTGCTGCCGCTTGAGCTGGAGCCGCTGCCGGAGCAGGTGCTGCGCCCGCTACTTCGCCTTCCGTTGTAGAGAAAATCATGATGAGTGAGCCAGTAGACACTTTGTCGCCAGCTGCAATCTTGATTTCTTTAACTGTGCCAGCGAATGGTGCAGGCACTTCCATAGAAGCTTTGTCACCTTCAACAGTGATTAGAGATTGCTCTTCTTCCACTGTGTCGCCAACCGCAACCATGATCTCAGTAACTTCAACTTCGTCGCCGCCGATATCTGGAACGTTCACTTCTTTTGCCGCTGCGGCCGGCGTCCCGGACGCTGCTGGAGCTGCTGCCGCAGGAGCTTCAGCTGCCGCTGGTGCGGCTGAAGCGCCTGAACCTGCTGTTTCGAATACCATGATAAGTGAGCCAGTCGATACTTTATCGCCTGCTGCAACTTTGACCTCTTTTAGCGTACCTGCGAATGGCGCTGGAACTTCCATAGACGCTTTGTCGCCTTCAACAGTGAGAAGAGATTGCTCTTCTTCGATGCTGTCGCCAACGGCAACCATGATTTCAGTAACTTCTACTTCATCACCACCGATGTCTGGTACGTGAACTTCTTTTAGTTCTGCCGCTGCTGCTGGAGCTGGAGCTGCTTCTGCCGCAGGAGCAGGTGCAGCGTCAGCTGCACCCGAAGCGCCGGCCGCCTCGGTTTCGAAAATCATGATTAGAGAACCAGTAGAAACCTTGTCGCCTTCTGCAACTTTGATTTCTTTAACGATACCCGCTGTCGATGCAGGCACTTCCATAGAAGCTTTATCGCCTTCAACTGTGATCAGAGACTGCTCTTCTTCAACCTTGTCGCCAACGCTTACAAGAATCTCAGTAACTTCAACCTCATCCGCACCGATGTCTGGTACATTAATTTCGATTGCCATTTCTTATCTACCTTCTTAATTAAGCGTATAGCGGGTTTGTTTTCTCTGTGTCGATGTCGAATTTCTTAATTGCTTCTGCAACTACAGATTTCTCAACTTCGCCACGTTTCGCTAGTTCAGTTAGCGCTGCTACTACTACGTAACCTGCGTTCACTTCGAAGTGACGACGTAGGTTTTCACGGCTGTCTGAACGACCGAAGCCATCAGTACCAAGAACTTTGAAAGACTCAGCAGGAATGTATGCACGAACCTGCTCTGCGTAGTTCTTCATGTAGTCAGTGGCTGCGATAGCAGGTTCAGTACCCATTACTGTTTGAATGTAAGGTACTTTCGCTTCCGCTTCTGGGTGAAGCATGTTGAAACGCTCTGCATCTTGGCCATCGCGAGTGAGTTCGTTGAATGACGTTACAGAGTAAACATCAGAAGCGACACCGTAATCTTCGCTTAGGATTTGAGCTGCTTTACGTACTTCATTCATGATAGTACCAGAGCTCATCAGCTGAACTTTCGCTTTGTCGCCTGTGTAAGTTTCTAGCTTGTAGATACCTTTACGGATGCCTTCTTCAGCGCCTTCTGGCATTGCTGGCATTGCGTAGTTTTCGTTCATTAGCGTTAGGTAGTAGAACACGTTTTCTTGTTCTGGACCGTACATGCGACGGATACCGTCTTGCATGATGACCGCGACTTCGTACGCGAAGGTTGGGTCGTAAGAAATACAGTTAGGAACCGTACCCGCCAAAATGTGCGAGTGACCATCTTCATGCTGTAGACCTTCACCGTTCAACGTTGTACGACCCGCCGTTGCACCGAGTAGGAAACCACGTGCTTGTTGGTCACCAGCCATCCACGCCATGTCGCCCACACGTTGGAAGCCGAACATTGAGTAGTAGATGTAGAACGGGATCATTGGTAGGTCGTTTGTCGAGTATGAAGTCGCAGCAGCAACCCATGAAGACATCGCACCCAGCTCGTTGATACCTTCTTGTAGAACCTGACCTGAAGTCGCTTCTTTGTAGTAAGAAACAACGCCACGGTCTTCTGGTGTGTAAGTTTGGCCGTGCGGGTTGTAGATACCAATTTGACGGAACAGACCTTCCATACCGAATGTACGTGCTTCGTCAGCAATGATAGGAACGATGTTCTTACCAACGTTCTTGTTCTTAAGTAGAACGTTTAGTGCACGTACGAATGCCATAGTAGAAGAGATATCACGCTTCTGTTCTTCTAGTAGTGGCTTGAATTCTTCTAGCTCAGGAACGATGAATTCTTGAGTGAATTTTGGTAGACGCTGTGGCGTGTAGCCGTGTAGCGCTTTACGACGAGCGTGTAGGTATTCGTACTCTTTTGAACCTTCTTCAAGTTTCAGGTACGGAAGTTCTTTCACTGCTTCGTCAGTTAGGATGTCTTGAAGACCTAGACGATCACGTAGGTGTAGTACGTGCGTCATATCCATCTTCTTAACTTGGTGCGCGATGTTCTTACCTTCAGCCGCTTCACCCATGCCGTAACCTTTAACAGTCTTAGCTAGGATTACTGTTGGACGACCTTTCGTTTCTGCCGCGTTTTTGTATGCCGCGTATAGCTTAGAAGACTCGTGACCACCACGCTTAAGTGCGAAGATTTCGTCATCAGTCATGTCAGCAACAAGTGCAGCTGTCTCTGGGTACTTACCAAAGAAGTGCTCACGTACGTACGCGCCATCTTTTGATTTGAATGTTTGGTAGTCGCCGTCGATGGTTTCGTTCATCAGTTGAAGAAGCTTACCCGTCGTATCTTTGGCGAGTAGTGAATCCCAGTTGTTACCCCAGATGACTTTCACTACGTTCCAACCAGCACCTTTGAACAGACCTTCAAGTTCTTGAATGATCTTACCGTTACCCATAACAGGGCCATCTAGACGCTGTAGGTTACAGTTGATGAGGAAACATAGGTTGTCTAGTTTCTCACGCGCAGCGAAAGAGATAGCACCACGTGATTCTGGCTCATCCATCTCACCGTCACCTAGGAAGGCGTAAACGCGCTGCTCTGACGTATCTTTAAGACCACGGCCTTCTAGGTACTTAAGGAAACGAGCTTGGTAGATAGAAGCGATTGGACCTAGGCCCATCGATACTGTCGGGAACTGCCAGAATTCAGGCATCAGTTTAGGGTGCGGGTATGAAGGAATACCTTTTCCGTCTACTTCTTGACGGAAGTTGTCTAGCTGCTCTTCAGTTAGACGACCTTCAACGAATGCACGTGAGTAGATACCTGGTGAAATGTGACCTTGGTAGTAAACCAAATCGCCACCATCCTTCTCGTTCGGTGCACGGAAGAAGTGGTTAAAACAGGTTTCGTAGAACGCAGCAGAAGACTGGAAAGACGCCATGTGGCCGCCTAGCTCTAGATCTTTCTTAGATGCACGTAGAACGATCATGATTGCGTTCCAGCGGATGATGGAACGGATACGGCGCTCAAGCGTAGTATCACCAGGGTAAGCTGGTTCTTGGTTCGCTGGAATCGTGTTGATGTAGTTGGTTGTGATGCCTGTTGGCATATCAACGCCGTCTAGGCGAGCTTTGTCTAGAACTTGCTCTAGTAGGTACTGTGCACGTTCTACACCTTCTTCACGAACTACTGACTCAAGAGCTTGTAACCATTCTTGAGTCTCAAGTGCGTCTACGTCATGCTTCATGTCAGACATGGCGATCTATCCTTCTGTTGGTTGGATCTACTTATTTAAGTAACGGTTTTAGTTAGCATCGTTACCTTGCTGAATTCGACGCAAAGAGCGTTCTCTGCGCGACTCTTCACGAGTCAAATCCAACAATGTTTCTTCGATATAAGCTAAATGCGAATGGGACATCTCACGCGCTTTTTCAGGTTGGCCTGAAACAATCGCATCCACGATATTAGCCCTGTGTCTACTTACTTTCTCCACCACTTCATCGCGGCGGTGTAATAGTTTTAAATTCTGTAATACGTTCTGCTCAAGCAAAGGCGCAAGGCTGCGAATAATGTGCAGCAACACCACATTGTGCGCGGCTTCGGTTAGGGCAATCAAAAACTGCACCACCGCCGCGGCTTCCGCGTCCACTTCTTTTGTGGACTGAGCTTGTGAGATGATCTCTAAACAAGCCTGAATGCGAGCAAAATCTTCTTCGGTACCACGTAGAGCTGCAAAATAAGCGGCAATCCCTTCCATCGCGTGACGCGTTTCCAGCAAGTCCAATTGAGTCTCAGAATGACTCGATAGGAGATTGAGTAAAGGATCCGAAAAACTGGTCCAAATCGTTTCACTGACAAACGTCCCTCCCCCTTGTTTGCGGGTCAAAAGACGTTTCGCTTCTAAGCGCTGAATGGCTTCACGGATAGACGGACGAGACACATCGAACTGCTTCGCCAGTTCGCGCTCGGGTGGCAGTTGTTGCCCCGGCGAGAGTGTACCTTCCACAATCAACCTTTCTAACTCTTGCTCAATCACATCGGAGAGTTTTGGCTGACGAATCCTTTGATAAGCCATAGTTGTTATTCTTCTTTCTCTTTGCAGTCAATTGGTAATACCAATTTTATCTTGGCGAGGAAATTAACATAATTAAAACGCAACTTCCAGCCAAAATTTGATTCAAATCATAGAACGACTCATGCGGTCACAGTTTGATAACAGCTCATAATTAAAACATCAATCAAATTGGTATGACCAATTACAAAAGAGAAACAGATGGGGCAGAAACGTGCCACGCATCACACTTTACTTGGTTGAGTCATCATACAAATGAAACGAAGCGAATAACATCAAAGCATAGTCTATCCACCGTCGATACCTTGGTCAGATGACATTTTTCTGAATTCAACCGCGATTTTTCTGAAAACAGGGTAACGGATCCCGATCGCATTCCCTGGTCAGACCTGAAAAGTCTCACCTCAAAACTCTCGTCTCTAAACTCTCTCCTCAAAAAACGAAACAAAAAACGCCAAGCATTTCTGCTTGGCGCGGTATCAATGAGGGAGTCTATTAGATGTAGAGAGCGTTCATCTCGCTTCAATATAATCGACCATCAGCTGCAAAGACTGATTGCCCCGAAACTCATTAATATCGAGGCGATAAGCCAGATGGACAGTCTTGGCGCTCGCATCCGGCCAGCGTCTCAAGTCGACATTAAACGCGATCGCATCCATCGTCAGCCCGGTTGGGTGGCCACGATAGAGTGGCTCTAACATCAGCTTTAAGTGCTTCTCGGCCACCAGCTTTTGGTGCAGCACCATAAACTCGCCGTCAAAAATCGGCTCTGGAAACGCTTGCCCCCAAGGCCCACCACTGCGAAGCACGTGCGCGGTATGCATGGAAAACTCTTCTGGGCGCAGCTCGCCATCGGACAAGATCACCCCTTTGAGCGCCGCTTCATCCAACTCTTGTTCCACCGTTTGGTTAAACAAGGTCGCAAAGCGTTCAAAATGTTTCTCCATGATGGTTAAACCGGCAGCCATCGCATGGCCGCCAAATTTTTTAATCAGCCCCGGATGTTGCGTATCGATACGATCGAGCGCATCACGCATGTGTAAACCTGGTATCGAGCGACAAGAGCCTTTAATCGCGCCATCACCGCCATCGGCAAACGCAATGACAGGGCGATGAAATTGCTCTTTGATGCGCGAGGCCAGAATCCCGATCACCCCTTGGTGCCAATCGCGTTGAAACAGCACCAGTCCATAGGGAAGCTGGCTCCCTTCACCAAACTGCAACCGCTCACAAAACGCCATCGCCTCTTGCTTCATACCCTCTTCAATCTCTTTGCGCGTTTGATTCAGCCCATCAAGTTCAGAAGCCATGCGCCTTGCGGCGTGGATGTTGTTGCTCATCAGCAGTTCAACCCCAAACGACATATCGTCCAGTCGACCGGCGGCGTTGATTCTTGGCCCCAAGGCAAAACCAAAATCTGCGGCAACGAGACGCTTTGCATCGCGCTTCGCCACTTCAATCAACGCTTGAATACCTGGCCTTGCTTTGCCCGCACGGATGCGTTGCAGCCCTTGATGCACCAAAATGCGGTTGTTCTCATCTAGAGGCACCACGTCTGCGACCGTGCCCAGCGCCACAAGATCTATCAGCTCCATCAGTTTGGGCTCCGCCATACCTTGCTCAGCAAACCATCCCGCTTTTCGCATATGGACGCACAGCGCCATCATCAAATAAAAAGCGACACCGACACCGGCCAGCGCCTTAGACGGAAACGCGCACTCGTCGAGATTTGGATTGACCATCGCATCGACCTCAGGCAATTCATGGCCAGGTAGGTGGTGATCTGTGACCAACACCGTAAGCCCTTGCTGCTTGGCATAGCGCACGCCCTCAATCGATGACACGCCATTATCGACGGTCATGATCACTTGCGCGCCCAGTTCGATCGCTTGATCGACCACTTCCGGGCTAAGGCCGTAGCCGTCTTCAAATCGATTCGGCACCAAATAGTCAACATTGCTCGATCCCAGCATCCGCAGTGCCAGTACAGACAACGCAGAGCTGGTCGCGCCATCGGCATCAAAATCGCCCACCACTATGATGCGCTGATTGAGGCGAATCGCCTCAAACAACAAACTCACCGCGGCCTCAATACCATGCAATTTCTGGTAAGAGTGCAAAGCTCTTGCGGTTGTCTCCAACTGCTCAACACTTTGAATACCACGGTTGATGTAGATGCGGCGCAGCAGCGGATCGATACTCTCAGGCAATAGGGTAATGTCTGCCTCAGGACGACGTTGAATCTCTATCATCGCTCATTCCTGCTCATTATTGGATTTGCTCTAAACGCTCGAGCAAATCGCGGGGTGGTAGGTATCCCCCCACCATGTCGCCATTGGGCAGAAAGATCGCTGGTGTGCCACGAATGCCTAGCTCGCGCCCAAGCGCATAATGCTGGCTAATGATCTGCTGGTATTTGGCAAAGTCTTCCCCTGGCTCAGGGATCTCACGTCGGGTTTTCCCGTCAGACATGGCTTGCTGAGGATCGCTTGCGCCCCAAATGGCCGCCATCTGATCGGCGGTGCCCCCCGTTGCGCCCTGTCTTGGAAACGCCATGTAGCGCACGGTGATGCCCAGCTTGTTATAGTCTTGCATTTGGCTGTGCAGACGCACACAGTAACCACAGGTAATGTCGGTAAAGACGGTCACCACATACTGTTCGTTGTCGGCTTTGAACGGAATCATGGTCTGTTTGAAAGCGTCGATTTTTGCCGCATTAATCGGAGCTTGTCGCTTCGCCAGTACATCTTCATACTGACCATTGCTGTCTAACTTGTACAAGGTGCCCGCCATAAAGTACTCACCATCAGGCGTCGCAAACAAGATGGCGCCATTGGTTTGCACTTCTAATAAGCCATCAATCTCAGCAGGGACAACATCTTGCACTTCCAGCCCAAGCTGATTAAAACGCGCTTCAATCTGCGCTTTATCGAAAGCCGGCTCTGTTGCAGCACTGGCTTGCGCCGTCAACAGTAGTGGCAGTGTCAGTAGAGTGATACGGCGTAATACGCTCATTCAATTCACCTTTCTTGTCTTGTGGTTCAAAGTGCCTAATCAGGCTCTTGGATGATGCTCACTGTGGAGCTGTTTCAATCGTTCGGTCGCAACGTGGGTATAGATTTGGGTGGTGGATAAATCACTGTGCCCGAGGAGCATCTGCACCACGCGCAAATCCGCGCCGTAGTTTAATAGGTGCGTCGCAAACGCGTGGCGCAATACGTGCGGCGACAACTGCTCGGTATCGATGCCCGCTCTCACCGCATAATGTTTGATACGATGCCAAAAGGTTTGACGCGTCATTTGCCTCGCCCTTTTGCTCGGAAAAACCACATCAGAGGTAGTGTCACCCAATAATTCAGACCGGCCTTGTTTGAGAAAAGTTTCCGTCCAGTCGACGGCATTTTCGCCCATCGGCACCAAACGCTCTTTGCCGCCTTTACCGATCACCCGCACCACGCCTTGGCGCAAGCTGATGTTTTCCATCGTTAAGCTCACCAATTCCGTCACACGAAGCCCGGTGGCGTATAAAAGCTCTAGCATTGCTTTATCTCGAAGCTCCATCGCGTCATTGACGTCCGGCGCATCGAGCAGCGCATCGACCTGCGCCTCAGAGAGGTCTTTCGGTAAGCGTTTAGGCAATTTAGGGCTTAGCAGCAAGGCACTCGGATCGTCAGCCCGTATCTTTTCACGGTGCAGGTACTGAAACAAGCGACGGATGGCCGACAACATGCGCGCACGCGACGTCTGCTTATAGCCTTGGTCCATCAACCAACTTTGATAATCCTGCAACCCTGAGAGGCTAATAAAACTGAGCCGATAGTTGTGCTCACTCATCCAGCTCAGCAGTTTAAACAGATCATTGCGATACGAGGCCAAAGTATTTTCCGATAACCCGCGCTCCATCCACATGGTATCTAAAAACTGCTCAATGATTCCTTGGTCCGGAGTCAACACCTGCGACACACTTACTCTCTCACGTTGATGCTTAATGGCTTTCAATGTAAGTGCCTCGCTAGAAGAAAGCCATAAAAAATCACCGTTGAGGAGGATATTCGCTGCAAAGCTCGCCATTTTGTGGTTAGAATTCGCGGTATGCACACCAATCAAGATGGAAACCAATGATGAAAATCGGCCTGTTTTACGGTTCTACGACGTGTTACACAGAGATGGCAGCAGAGAAAATGCGCGCGATCATCGGGGAAGACTTACTCGACATCCACAATGTCAAAGAGTCCGACCTCTCGCAGATGGCCGACTACGATTTACTGATTTTAGGCATTTCCACTTGGGATTTTGGCGAGATTCAAGAAGACTGGAACGCGATTTGGCAACAAGTACCAACGGTGGATCTCAGCGGCAAAACCGTGGCGTTGTTTGGCCTTGGTGACCAAGAAGGCTATGGCGAGTGGTACCTTGACGCTATGGGCTTACTGCACGATGAAATCGTCAAGACCGGCGCCAATCTGATTGGTTACTGGCCCAATGATGAGCAGTACGAATTTGAAGCCTCGAAAGCGCTCACCGAAGATGGCCAGTTCTTTGTCGGTCTTGCGCTCGATGAAGATTCTCAATACGAACTGAGCGATGAGCGCATTGCGACCTGGGTGGAACAAGTGCTTACTGAGTACCAAGAGTCACTCTAAAACGAACGCACTCTCTGACTTCGCGCACTCTTCGCCGGCGCGATTCACCGGCGTTATTAAGCGTCGAAAACGCGGCCAATCAAACACCAAGCCTGGGTCGGTTTTGCGCAGCGGCGCGATGTACTGATGCCCCGTCACCCGCGAGACGTTGAGCTGCGGGTAGGCGCTCATTAACTCTAGACTTAATGTGGCCAGCGCTTGGTACTGCTTTGGCGTATAGGCGATGGTGTCTGTGCCTTCCAGTTCGATACCAATCGAGTAATCGTTGCAGCGGCTGCGACCTGCAAAACTCGACGCGCCCGCATGCCAAGCACGATCATCAAACGATACAAATTGCACTACCTCACCATCACGGCGAATCAAGCAGTGCGCCGAGACGCCCATTTTATGGATGACCGAAAAAAACGGATGTGCGTTAGGATCGAGCGTTCCACTAAAAAACTGCTCGATATAGGGGCCGCCAAATTGGCCCGGTGGCAAACTGATGTTGTGCACCACCAGCAAAGAGATCGTCTCACCTTGTGGTCTTTGATCAAAAAACGGTGAGGGCACATGACGCGCCGCTTGATACCACCCTTGGTTATCTATCATGTTGTTATACGACTCGGAACTCAAACATAGCCTGGCTAGAGTCTATCTCGCCTGAGATAAAATGCGAGAATAATGGCTGAATTTCATGCTCAGTCAGCGTATCATGCCCCACTCTGTTCAACTGCGTATTAGATTTGCGATGAAAAACACACACAATAGCCAAGAACGTCTTGAATATTTGAAGCAGCAACTTCCGCTAGAGATCACGCGAGCGGTGGCCGACGCGCTGAAAGAAGATCTCGGTGGCACTTTGGATCCCGCAGCCGACATTACCGCGGCTCTGATACCTGCAGATGCACAGAACCAAGCCACCTTAATCACCCGCGAACACGGTGTGTTCTGTGGTAAGGCGTGGGCAGAAGAAGTCTTCAAGCAGCTTGCCGAGCAGCCCGGTGGCAGCCCAGTGACGATTGAATGGAACGTCGACGATGGTGACACCGTGGAGCCCAACCAAGTGCTGTGCACCTTAACGGGTTCATCACGCATGCTGCTGACCGGCGAGCGTAACGCGATGAACTTTATCCAAACGCTGTCTGGCTGCGCGAGTACCGTGGCGCAATACGCCAAACAGCTGCAAGGCACTGACTGTCGCTTGCTTGATACGCGCAAAACCATTCCTGGCCTTCGCAGCGCACTGAAATACGCCGTGGCGTGCGGTGGCGGCTTTAACCACCGCATCGGTGTGTTTGATGCCTACCTCATCAAGGAAAACCACATCATTGCCAATGGCGGCATCACGCCAACCATTCAGATGGCCAAGAGTCTGAACCCGGGCAAACCTGTGGAAGTGGAAACCGAAAGCTTGCAAGAGCTGCAAGAGGCAATTGATGCTGGCGCGGACATCATCATGCTCGACAACTTCACTACAGAGATGATGCGTGAAGCGGTGAAAATCAATGCGGGTCGCGCTGCACTTGAGAACTCAGGCAATGTCACGCTTGAGACCATCCGCGAGTTTGCAGAGACCGGTGTGGATTACATCTCCGTCGGCGCTTTGACCAAACACCTTAAAGCGCTCGATCTCTCTATGCGTTTTAAAGAGGCGTTTTAAAGCCGTGTTTTGAAGCAGTGTTTTCGCGCTACCGACTGGCTGTGCTTTCAGTAAAGAACGCCATTGACTAAAAAAATGGAAGAAAGATCTTATTTTTCAAACAGTAAATGGAGGCCTCGCGTCTCCATTTACTGTTTTTTCCTGACGTAAAAGCCTCTCGACTCTCATAAAGTTTTGTCCTCGCTCGAAGTAATTTGCCGTGTAAATGAAATCAAGTCGTATTTTTTCCTAATTGACTCGGAAAGCGCTGCGCCACCATTTCCACAAGTTTCATAGCCCTTCTATGCTCTCCCCATCAACAAACACCGCGGTGCCTCAAGCACCCAAATGGAGAGTTCTATGCAAACCAAACCACGTCGCCAGCAAGCTGGTTTTACTTTAATTGAATTGATGATCGTAGTGGCGATTATTGGGATTTTGTCAGCTTTTGCCGTACCTGCTTATCAAAACTATACAAAAAAAGCGACATTATCAGAGTTTCCCAAAGCCGCTGCTGCGATAAAGTTGGCAGTCGAATTGTGTTCACATGAGATTGCATCCGATGCTAGTTCATTCGAAGATGACTGCATCACTTCCGCTGGAAATGTACCTAGTGCAGCACTAAACAGTATCGATATAGATGCTCAACAAGCCGCTTCAGGTGGGGTCAATGTTATAGCTACAGCGGCAGCAGCGAAAGGCCCAATAGCTTCTGGAGAAACATATGTCATGCACGCCGAATACCAAACAAGTGGTTTAGTGTGGACAAAGAGTTGCTACAAAGATGCAGGGTTAGCAACAGTACAAACAGACTACTGCCCATAATGCTCACCAACCTCCCCTCAATCCTGCGTCAAGCCAAGTTGCTTGACGCAGCGCAAGAGATACAAGTGCTGGAGCATGTGCAAGCGTCAGGGGGCTCCGTCCCTGACGCTTTGCACGATCTGGCCATTATTAACCATACCCAATTGACTGAGCATCTCAGTCAGCTGTTTGGGCTCAACGTCATCGACCTGTCGCAAACGCCCTACGCTGAGCTGTGCCAAACCCTTGGCTTACGTGAGCTCATCACTCGCTTGCAAGCGCTGCCCGTTGGCAAAACCGCTTGTTCACTCAGTGTTGCAGTATCAGACCCTACCCACCTTGATGTCGAAGAAGAGTTTCGTTTTGCTACCGGTCTGCAAGTCGAGTTGGTGCTGGCCGATGCGAAAGCGCTGCAAGGGGCCATTCGCCGTTTGTATGGGCGCGCGATCGCTGGCGAGCAAAACAGCAACAAAGAGATAAACGAGCAAGAGCTGGCCAACCTTGTGGATGTCAGTGATGACGAAGTGGGTAGCATTGAAGATCTGAGTCAAGATGATGCGCCAGTCAGTCGTTACATTAACCAAATCCTGCTCGATGCGGTGCGCAAGGGCGCATCAGATATCCATTTTGAGCCCTATGAAGAGACCTTTCGCGTTCGGCTACGCTGTGATGGCATCTTAATTGAAACTCAACAGCCCGCCCATCACCTCAGTCGCCGTTTATCAGCGCGCATTAAAATCCTAGCCAAATTGGATATTGCCGAGCGCCGTCTGCCACAAGATGGACGTATCAAGCTCAGGCTCAGCCAAGAGACCGCGATCGATATGCGCGTCTCGACGTTGCCAACCTTATGGGGCGAAAAAATCGTATTGCGCCTTCTCGACAGCAGCGAAGCGAATCTGAACATCGATAAGCTCGGTTATAACGAGCAGCAAAAAACGCTTTACCTCAATGCGCTAAAAAAGCCTCAGGGGCTGATTTTAATGACTGGACCAACAGGGAGCGGTAAGACGGTCTCCCTCTATACCGGGCTCAACATTCTCAACACCTCGCAAGTCAACATCGCCACCGCTGAAGATCCGGTGGAGATCAACTTACCTGGGATCAATCAGGTTCAGATGCAACCGCAAATTGGACTCGATTTCGCCAGTGCACTGCGCGCCTTTCTCCGCCAAGATCCCGACATCGTGATGGTCGGCGAAATACGCGACCTTGATACTGCCGAAATTGCCGTCAAAGCGGCGCAAACCGGCCACCTGGTGCTCTCGACCCTGCACACCAACTCCGCCGCCGAGAGCGTTGTGCGCCTTAGCAGCATGGGCATAGCGCCTTTTAATGTCGCCTCGTCACTGAGCCTAATTATTGCCCAGCGATTGGCGCGTCGCCTGTGCCCTCACTGCAAACAGCCTGAGCCGCGCGCTCAGCACTACTGCCAGCAACTTGGCATCTCAGTTGCGCCACTTTTTACCGCGAACCTCGATGGCTGCCCAGAGTGCAACGCCGGCTACTCAGGCCGAGTAGGTCTATACGAAGTGATGAACGTGGATGAAACGCTGGCGAGTGCCATCGCCGATGGGGCGACCATCGCCGGTATCGAGCAACTGGCGCGGTCACAAGGCATGCAAACGCTCAAAGAGTCCGGCATAGAGAAAATGCTCAGTGGCATCACCAGTTATCAAGAGCTGCAACGCGTGCTCTACCTTTAATCCCTTGTTTATTTCGATACCCTATAGGAGTTCTTGATGCCCATCCAAAAACAAGCACAACTGAAAAACTACCGCTGGAAAGGCCTCAATAGTTCAGGGAAGAAAGTCTCCGGTCAATATCTCGCTTTAACCGAGAGCGAGGTGCGTGACAAACTGAAAGCGCAGCATATTAAAGTTAAAAAGATCAAAAAACGCAGTGTCTCCGCCATAACCCGCGCAACGCAGCGCATCAAGGGCAAAGACATCACCATCCTCACCCGTCAGCTGTCGACCATGCTCGCCACTGGCATTCCGATCATTCAGGCAATCAAGTTGGTGGGCGATAATCACAAGAAAGCCGAAATGAAATCAGTATTGGCACAAATCGGCAAAAGCATTGAAGCCGGTACGCCGATTTCAAAAGCGATGCGCAACGCCTCTAACCACTTTGATACCTTGTACATCGATATGGTCGCCACCGGAGAGCAAGCGGGCAACTTGCCACAAGTGTTTGAACGCCTTGCACTCTATCGTGAAAAATCGGAGCAGCTGCGCGCGAAAGTCATCAAGGCGCTGATCTACCCTGCGATGGTGGTGTTCACCGCGTTAGGGGTCTCCTACTTGATGCTCACAATGGTCATTCCTGAGTTTGAAAGCATGTTTCAGGGGTTTGGCGCCGAGCTGCCTTGGTTTACGCAACAGGTACTCCAACTGTCTCATCTCACCCAAACCTACAGCTTACCTGCGGCGCTCGGCTTGGGTATTTCAGCCATTGCGCTAAAAATCGCCAAACAAAAATCGGCCCGAATCAAACTGATATCGAGCCGGATAGGATTGAAAATGCCTGTGATTGGCGGTGTATTGACCAAAGCCTCTATCGCCAAGTTTAGTCGCACGCTTGCCACCAGCTTTAGCGCGGGCATTCCGATTCTCTCAAGTCTCAAAACCTCTGCGAAAACCGCCAACAACCTGCACTACCAAACCGCGATTGATAAGGTGTATGACGATACCGCCGCCGGAATGCCGATGTACATTGCGATGCGAAATACGCAGTCATTCCCCGAGATGGTACTGCAAATGGTGATGATCGGCGAAGAGTCGGGGCGACTTGATGATATGCTCAATAAAATCGCCACCATCTACGAGTTTGAAGTCGATAACACGGTCGATAACTTGGGCAAGATCCTCGAGCCACTGATCATTATTTTCCTTGGTGTGGTGGTGGGAGGATTGGTCGTGGCTATGTACCTGCCCATCTTTAACTTAATGAGTGTATTAGGATAAGATGAGCACTCTATTGATTGGATAAGGCACTTCTCTTGATTGCGCTGTTTGAGTACTACCCTTGGCTTTTTCCTACGCTGGCAGGCGTGTTTGGCTTAATTATTGGCAGCTTCCTTAACGTGGTGATCCACCGCCTACCCATCATTATGGAGCGAGAGTGGCGAAGCGAGTGCGCTGAGAGCTTCCCTGAGTACAAGATTGCGCCCCCCGAAGGCACCTATAATCTCAGCATTCCCCGTTCGACATGCCCAAAATGCGACTCACCACTGCGCCTTATCGATAATATTCCGGTGGTCAGCTGGCTGATGCTGCGGGGGCAATGTGCTCATTGCCAAGCCCCCATCAGTGCGCGTTACCCCTTAATTGAACTGCTGTCGGCAGGCCTATCTGTACTGGTTGCCTGGCAATTTGGCTTCTCAGCGATGAGCCTCGCGCTGCTGCTGTTCACCTTTGCTCTTATCTGCGCGACTTTTATTGACCTCGACACCATGCTACTGCCCGATCAGTTGACGTTACCACTGGTGTGGGCGGGGTTGGCACTGGCGCTATTGAACATCAGCCCCATCTCACTTGAGGATGCTGTCATTGGCGCGATGGCCGGTTACTTGGCCCTATGGAGCGTCTATTGGCTGTTTAAGTTAGTCACTGGCAAAGAGGGCATGGGCTATGGCGATTTTAAACTGCTCGCCGCCCTTGGCGCATGGCTAGGCTGGCAAGCACTTCCGATGATCATCTTGCTTTCGTCTGTGGTTGGTTTGCTGTTTGGCTTGATTCAACTCAGGCTCAAGCAGCAAGGTATCGACAAAGCCTTTCCCTTTGGCCCTTATCTCGCGATCGCTGGCTTTATCAGCATGATGTGGGGCGATGGTCTACTTCACTGGTATCTGACGGAGATGGTAGGAATCTAATATGGCGTTGATCGTTGGATTAACAGGTGGCATTGCCAGTGGCAAAACCACCGTCGCAAACCTATTTCAGCAACACTTTGCCATCGATATTGTCGATGCCGATGTCGTGGCGCGCGAAGTGGTGGAACCGGGCAGTGAGGGGTTAAAAGCCATCTCCGAGCGCTACGGCGCATCGATGTTGCAAGCCGATGGTAGCTTGAATCGAGCCGCACTGCGCGAGGCCATCTTTTCCGATCCCAAAGAGAAAACCTGGCTGGATAACCTGCTCCATCCGATGATTCGTCAAAAGATGCTCGCCGAGCTTGAGCAGGTCACCTCACCCTATGCGCTGCTTGTCATCCCTCTTATGGTGGAAAACAATCTCCAAGCACTTGCTCAGCGTGTCCTTGTGGTCGATGTAGCGCCAGAAATACAAATTGAGCGAACGATGGCTCGTGACAATGTCGACGAAAAACAAGCCCGTGCGATTCTCAGTGCGCAAGCAAGCCGAGAGGAACGTTTGGCGATTGCCGACGATGTGATTAAAAATGATGCAACAAACGAGAAACTTTTGCCTCAAATCACAGAATTGCATCAAAAGTTCCTAGAAATCTGTAGGGAAAATCTGTGAGAATAAAGGCAGTACAACCCAGAGCCATTGATCAATGACCACGCACTACTTCGAACACCCACTCAATGAGAAAACTCGCATTTATCTTCGCGTTGAAGCCTTGCTGACGCAGATGGATAAAGCGGCGCAGTTTGGTGACGAAATGCAGCATCTGATCTTCTTCCGCTCGCTGTTTGATCTGCTGGAAATCTTTGAGCAAATTCAGCTCAAAAGCGAGTTAGCCAAAGACATCGAAAAGCAGCGCCTTAGCTATCGAGCCTATTTCAATATCGATGGCGTTAATCTGGAAATGCTGCGCGCGGTATTGGATGAAATTGATGGCGTGCACAGCGAGCTGATGGCGGCGGAGCGTTTTGGCCAGAGCCTGAAAGAAGACCGCTTCTTAAGCGCCATTCGCCAACGCTTTAACCTGCCCGGCGGCTCATGCTGTTTTGACTTGCCTGCACTGCACCACTGGCTCCACCTTCCACTTGAGAAAAAACAAGCGGATGCGCAAAAGTGGTCCACCAACCTGGCCCCACTGACACAAGCGTTGAAACTGTGGCTGCGTCTTACGCGTGAAACCGGTCAACTGCGAGAGCGCCTTGCCAACAACGGCTTCTATCAGAGTGATGCGACAGAGGCCAACATTCTGCGTCTTGAAATCCCTCTAGAAACGGGCGTTTACCCGATGATCTCCGGGCATAAAAACCGTTTCGCCATCAAGTTCATCGACTTTGAATCTGGCCAAGCGAGCGCCTCGAGCATTCCATTTAAATTGGCCGTCTGCAGCTAATCTCACTCTTTGCCATCGGCATCGCTCACCCTTTGCTATCGGCATCCCGCTGTTTAATGAAGCGCGGCGCTAAGTTCGGTATACTGCGGCTAAACTCCGAAGAAATAGGAAAGCATGATGTCTAAGATTACCGTGGTTCCATGCCCACAGTGCGGCCAAAACGTCGAGTGGAGCGAAAAAAGCCCTCACCGCCCGTTTTGCAGTAAACAGTGTCAAATGATCGATTTCGGCGAGTGGGCCGATGAAGAAAACACCATTGCCGGTGCCCCCGATATGTCCGACAGTGATGGGTGGTCGGAAGATCAGTATTAAAGCGGTTCAATTCTCTCGGGATGATTAAGTACAAAAAAGCGGAGGCCAATTGGCCTCCGCTAATACTATGAGAACGCTAGTTATAGCATTACTTCTTAGCAAGTTTCTCTTTGATACGAGCTGACTTACCAGAACGCTCACGTAGGTAGTACAGTTTGGCACGACGTACTGCACCGCGGCGTTTAACTTCAATGCTATCAACCATTGGAGAGTGAGTTTGGAACGTACGCTCAACACCTTCACCGTTAGAAATCTTACGTACAGTGAATGCAGAGTGTAGACCACGGTTACGGATACCGATTACAACGCCTTCAAAAGCCTGTAGACGCTCACGGTCACCTTCTTTTACCTTAACTTGAACAACAACTGTGTCACCAGGTGCGAAGTTAGGTAGGTCTTTTTTCATTTGCTCTTCTTCAAGAGCTTTGATGATGTTACTCATTTTCAATATTCCTAGAATAAACTGATACTAAATTTAATAGGTTACTTAGCATGATGCTCTTTAATGAACTCAGCTAGTAGTAGTTCCTGTTCGTCAGTCAGAGCTAGGTTTTCCAGGAGCTCTGGTCTTCTAATCCAGGTACGGCCGAGCGACTGTTTCAGTCGCCAACGACGAATGTCCTTGTGGTTGCCAGATTTCAGTACCGCTGGTACCTCTTTTCCTTCCAACACTTCAGGACGGGTGTAATGAGGGCAATCCAACAAGCCATTGGCAAAAGAGTCTTCTTCTGCTGACGCAAAATCGCCCAGTACCCCCGGTACAAACCGAGAGACAGAGTCAATTAAGGTCATGGCTGGGATCTCTCCCCCTGTCATCACAAAGTCACCAATTGACCATTCTTCGTCAACTTCAGACTCAATGATGCGCTCATCTACCCCTTCGTAGCGACCGCAAATAAGAAGCAAGTTCTCATTGCTAGCCAGCTCTTCGACTCCCTGCTGATCGAGTTTTCGACCTTGAGGAGAGAGGTAAATCACCTTCGTCTTACCCGGTGAGGCCTGTTTGGCAGCATGAATGGCATCGCGCAATGGCTGCACCATCATTAACATACCTGGACCACCACCGTAGGGTCGATCATCGACAGTGCGATGCTTGTCGTGAGTGAAATCTCGAGGATTCCATGTCTCTACCGACAACAACCCTTTTTTAACCGCTTGACCTGTTACTCCGAACTCAGTAACGCTGCGGAACATTTCAGGAAACAGGCTAATTACGCCAACCCACATGCCCTAAAGCCTCATTACTTGGGAGTTAGAATCCAGGATCCCAGTCAACTTCGATCCGTTGAGCAGTGCGATCAACTTGAATGATCACTTGCTCTTCAAGGAACGGAATTAATCGTTCCTTTTGGCCAAAAGCATCTTTCAGATTTGCTTTGACTACCAAAACATCGTTTGAGCCGGTTTCGAGCATGTCCGTCACCACACCAAGGTCATAACCTTTTGTCGTCACTACTTGCATGCCAAACAATTCGCGCCAGTAGAATTCATCTTCTGACAATTCTGGTAATACTGCAGGGTCAATAGCAATTTCAAAGTTAGTCAACAGATGCGCGTCTTCGCGAACATCCAGACCTTCCAGCTTCACCACCATACCTTTGTTATGGCGCTTCCACGTTTCCACTTTGTACTCGACCCACTCCCCTTTATGGTTAACAAACCAAGGGTTGTAATCAAATAAGCTTTCAGCCTCGTCTGTGTAGGAAAAAACTTTAAGCCAACCACGAATGCCGTAAGTAGCACCAAACTTGCCTACAACAATCTTGTCATTGCTCATCGTTTCTTTACCTTTCATCGACATAAGCTAATTACTACTTATAGAGTAAGAATTAAGCCGCTTTTTGAGCGTCTTTAACTAGCTTAGCTACGCGGTCAGATAGAGACGCGCCTTGACCAACCCAGTGGTTAACGCGGTCTAGGTCTAGACGTAGACCTTCTTCTTGACCTTGAGCAGTAGGGTTAAAGAAACCTACTTTCTCGATGAAACGGCCAGTTGCAGAATTGCGGCTGTCCGCTACTACGATTTGATAAAATGGACGCTTCTTAGCGCCGTGACGTGCCAAACGAATGGTTACCATGTCGTCCTCTTTGCTTTCTCAAAAATAAAATTAACCCCAGAAACTATCTATCAGTAAACCGTTGTGGTCTATTACTAAACAGTTTGGGGTCTCGTGCCAAAATAAAGCTCCGGAATTTTACTCTTATTCCGACGTATTGCAAGGTCTTTAGCTATTTTTTCACCACCATAAAACCGAATTTAAGATTGTGACTTAGCTAACACCTTGAAAATAAAAAACCGAAAGGCTTAGCACCGCGGCTAAGCCTTGTATAGAGCGAAACGGACTGGTGTTTCAGTTAACGACCAAACGGGTTGAAGCCGCCGCCTCCCATTCCGCCCATCATGCCTTGCATGTTACGCATCATGCCTTTCATGCCACCCTTTTGCATTTTCTTCATCATCTTCTGCATTTGGGTAAACTGCTTAAGCAAGCGGTTCACATCTTGCACTTGCACACCAGAACCGGCAGCAATGCGTTTCTTGCGCGAACCTTTAATAATGTCTGGACGTTGACGCTCTTTCATGGTCATCGAGTTAATGATCGCTTCCATCTGCTTAAACATCTTGTCGTCAACTTTGTCTTTGACATTGTCTGGCAAGTTACTCATACCTGGCAACTTGTCCATCATCCCCATCATGCCGCCCATGTTTTGCATCTGACCAAGCTGTTCACGGAAGTCTTCCAAATCGAAGCCTTTCTTCTCTTTGAATTTCTTCGCCAGTTTCTCGGCTTTCTCATGATCGACATTGCGCTGCAAGTCTTCAATCAGAGAGAGAACATCACCCATTCCCAAAATACGCGAGGCGACGCGATCAGGGTGGAACGGCTCTAGCGCGTCGGTTTTCTCACCCACACCCAAGAACTTGATCGGTTTCCCTGTAATGTGACGCACCGACAGCGCAGCACCACCCCGAGCATCACCATCCACTTTGGTCAGGATAACCCCGGTCAGCGGTAGCGCTTCTCCAAAGGCTTTCGCGGTATTCGCCGCATCTTGACCTGTCATCGCGTCAACAACAAACAGCGTTTCCACAGGATTAATCGCACTATGAAGCTGCTGGATTTCGCCCATCATTTGCTCATCAATCGCTAAACGACCCGCGGTATCGACCACTAACACATCGTAGAATTTCTTCTTCGCGTGATCGATGGCGGCATTGGCAATATCAATCGGCTTTTGATCAGCGCTCGATGGGAAAAAGTCAACACCGATGTCTTGCGCTAGGGTTTCTAGCTGTTTGATCGCCGCTGGGCGATACACGTCAGCAGACACGACCAAGACTTTCTTCTTGTCTTTTTCCTTAAGGAATTTAGACAGCTTACCCACAGAGGTGGTTTTACCCGCACCCTGCAGACCGGCCATCAAAATCACCGCAGGTGGCTGAGCCGCGAGGTTTAGTGCCTCATTGGACTCGCCCATGACGGCTTCCAGTTCACCTTGAACAATTTTGATGAACTCTTGCCCTGGCGTGAGCGATTTGGAGACCTCTACGCCCACTGCCGCTTCTTTCACTCGCTTGATAAAATCGCGAACGACAGGCAGTGCAACGTCAGCCTCGAGCAACGCCATGCGGACTTCACGCAGCGTTTCTTTTATGTTGTCTTCGGTCAGACGACCTTTACCGCTGATGTTCTTCAGCGTTCTGGATAAACGATCCGTTAAATTCTCAAACATCTTAGTCTCTTTACACTGAGTGGCTTGCGTAGACGACGCCACTACCTAAAATTGAGCGACAATTACTAAGAGTATACCTTAGCCAAGTGGCGCTTTGCACGGTTGCGTGATGATTTGATCTCTCAACTCGAATAAATGACACAGATAAGTCATGGCTCAAGCCGTTGATGCAGGGTATAATTTGTTAAAAATCCACCACCACCAAGAGAAGAATGGACAACTTAATTGCCGTAGCCGCTGCCGTGCTGTATCTGCTCGCAATTGCGACTATCGTTCCGGGACTGGTTCACCAAACCGGTATCCGCTCAAAAACCGTGTTGATCAGTGCGTCTCTGGCACTGGTTTTTCACGCGTGGCTATTAAGCGATCTGATCATTGAAGCCTCGGGGCAAAACTTAAGCATTCTCAATGTCGCCTCTCTCATCAGCTTCATTATTTCTTTGGTAATGAGTGCGTCGATGCTCAAAACACGACTGTGGTTTTTGTTGCCTGTCGTGTATAGCTTTTCCGCCATCAATTTAAGCGCTGCGGCGTTTCTCCCTAGCACTTTCATTACTCATTTAGAGCAAGACCCTAAACTGCTGATCCACATCTCTCTTGCGCTGTTTTCCTACTCGACTCTCAGTATCGGCGCTCTGTACGCTCTACAACTGGCTTGGTTGGATCACAAGCTCAAAGCGAAGAAAGCACTGGCGATTAACCCAAACCTTCCTCCTTTAATGATGGTGGAACGTCAGCTTTTCAACATCATCATGGTGGGCACCTTACTCCTCACCGGAACATTAATCACTGGATTTGTCTTTGTTCAGGACATGTTCGCCCAAGGAAAAGCCCATAAAGCGATTCTCTCTTTCATCGCTTGGGTTGTGTACAGCGTGCTGTTATGGGGCCACTTCCATAAAGGTTGGCGCGGACGCAAAGTCACTTGGTTCGCCGTTGCCGGTGCAACCCTGTTGACGCTCGCCTATTTTGGCAGTCGCTTCGTTCGTGAAGTGATATTGACTTAGCCGCAACACTGGGCGATAAATTAATCAAACATAACAAGGAATCATTAAGCTTTGGACGACATATCAACGGGTATCTTATTTGCGCTACTCGCGTGTCTGATTGTAATTTCAGGATATTTCTCCGGTTCAGAAACAGGGATGATGTCTCTCAACCGATACCGCTTAAAGCACCTCGCGAACAATGGCCATAAAGGCGCTAAGCGCGTAGAAAAGCTGCTCGATAGGCCCGATCGTTTGATCGGTTTGATTCTGATTGGTAACAACTTAGTCAATATTCTAGCCTCCGCCATCGCCACCATCATTGGTATGCGTCTATACGGAGATTTAGGGGTGGCTATCGCCACCGGTGCTCTGACGCTTGTGGTGCTGGTTTTTGCCGAAGTCACGCCGAAAACCCTCGCAGCGCTCTACCCAGAAAAAGTCTCTTACACCAGCAGTATCTTGCTTGGTATTTTAATGAAGCTCCTCTCGCCGCTGGTGCTGTTCGTTAACCTCATCACTAATGGTTTTATCCGCTTACTTGGGATTAAAGTCGACCACAATGGCGAAGATCACCTGAGCTCGGAAGAACTGCGCACCGTGGTGAACGAAGCGGGCAGCCTGATCCCAAGACGCCACCAAGATATGTTGATCTCCATTCTCGATTTAGAGCATGTGACGGTGAATGACATCATGGTGCCGAGAAACGAAATCACCGGCATTGATATCAACGACGATTGGAAATCGATTGTGCGTCAATTGTCTCACTCACCGCACGGGCGCGTGGTGCTGTATCGCGGTCAAATTGACGAAGTGGTGGGCATGCTGCGTTTGCGTGAGTCGTATCGCTTGATGCTAGAGAAAAACGAGTCGACCAAAGAGACCCTGCTACGCGCTGCCGATGAAGTCTACTTTATCCCAGAAGGCACGCCACTCAACGTCCAACTGCTTAAGTTCCAGCGCAACAAAGAGCGGATTGGTCTGATTGTTGATGAGTATGGCGACATCATAGGTCTCATTACGTTGGAAGATATTTTGGAAGAGATCGTCGGTGAGTTCACCACTTCTATCACGCCAAGTTTGTCGGATGAGATTACCCCACAACGTGATGGCAGTTTCTTGATTGAGGGCAGCGCCAACATCCGCGATATCAATAAAGGTCTCAAATGGGACTTCCCTACCGATGGCCCAAGAACCCTAAACGGTTTGATTCTCGAGCATCTTG
>NZ_JCBDHJ010000019.1:0-11268 GCF_059834135.1 Vibrio sp. R10-SG-ISO4 | reverse complement strand
ATGTAGATAAGCGCTAGTTGTGCTTATCGTTATCTTTTAGTGCTTTTTTGCCAATTGCCTGTCACACCATGCGATGATGCGGTCAGCATTGACGGCAAAAATGCCAAAACAAATGATTATAAACAGAATAATATCAAGTCCGTTCATCTGTCTTCTCCTTTTCAATCTGACTGGATAAGTGATTTGAGATACCAACTAAAACTATACCAGACATGGCTAATTTTAACACATTGATGTCAAATCCTTTCTCAATCCAATAAACGAAAGCTGATGTATAAACTGCCGTTCCCAAGTGCCGAAATTGAAAAGCGATAGCGTAGTGCCCTTGAACACGTGCTTAACGTTGAACTACGATGTAGTGTCAGCGCCGATGTAAAATTGATCCACCTGAGTCAAACTATCCGTTCGTAACATGGACAAAGCGGCCGACTATGATCAATCAGGAGCAACTAGTGGAAATACACGTTTTACATCAGCAAGGGTATGAGGTTTTTTGTTAAAACCCGAATGTTTTTCTGTGTTTTTCTAGGTAGAAGATGTGCTCTTCAGTAAGCCCTGCGATCTTCGTATCTTCACGAATGCCTAAGGCATTGAGAGTTGCAACTGATAGGTGTGGGCTTATTAGAAGTAAACCGTCATCTGAAAAGGAAATGAGCCCTTTATCAAACAACTTGTCGACGTTGGGGGTGAAAGGGAAGCCGTTGTAGCCATCGATCTTTTCATCATCATCACTTAATACCCAAGAAACAATATGAGAAGCTATCAGTAGCTCAGGCAGTGCGACTTTCGTAACGGGACAAGTATTGTCCCATATCTCGAGCACTTCATCTCTAAATGCTCCTTGCCCAATACGTGCGTTGGATCGAGCGCTACGAACACCGCCTTTGGTTGCTTTGCGCTTTCTACGTGCTGTGTTGCTTGAAGACTTAGAGGGTTGCATGAGGAGACACAAGTTATCGTCTTCAATGCTCGACAGTACAATGCTCGCGACACTCTCAGGTATAGCAACCATATAATTTTGTGTCGCATTTCCATCCACCGTGAAAAGCTTTGGGTCACATTGGTCGTTAAAACGCTCGATGATGTGATGTTTGAACTCATCGGTTGAAACGGGTCGATTTAATACAATGAGGTTGACGTCGACCTTGTGACCTTCTTTCTTCCACTCATCGTAAGTTCTGCTTTCTGGCCTAGGAGCTGGATAAGCGTCATCTAATGCTTGGGCAACGTATATTACTCGCTTGTTTTCATGACAAATAATGACATCGTCTTTCTTAATATTAGGCACGTGACCCCAGCCTGCTTTAACCGTTTTTTCTCCAGAAGCTGTATAAGTATGAGAAGGCGCCCAAAGAAATTTGAAGTCTCGCACCTCTTTGTAAGAAACCCCAAGATTGACCCAGTAATAAGCCACTAGAAACCTCGAAAATGTATGTAAGTAATTGAGTTCTTAGGTCTTATCGCATAAAAACTGTTCGTAGTAAACGCCTTGTGTGAAATAAGGAGGAAAGGTCAGAGACTATTGCCCAGTAACTTCCACTAACGGCATCTTACCCTTAAGTGCCTATTGCCATTTGGGGTGGGATAAGGAGCATCGTCCTGTAGTGGTTGTGAGTGGTCACTATGCTTGAATGGTTATATTTTTACTTGTGAACCATTTTGAACTGCTCTAGGACCAGTAGCATATCTTCCGACGGCGATATTCCTAGCTCTACGCACTCTTTTGAGAAGAAGTTCCAATGCGCCTTCCGCCACCAATCTAAAGTCTTGTCCCCCTCACCTTCTAAGGCAGCGAACTCCGGTGTTACTTCGTTGTATTTTTGCTTGGTTACGGACGTCACTTCTATAATGCAAACCGGTATACCATCCCAATTTGTCACTACTTGAAGGTGTCCAACGACTGGCATCGGCTCACATTTTTCACTGTACCAATAATCCAAGCTGCATGATGCACGCTTTTCACCGCGAAGGATTAACTCTGCACAGAGATTAGCATTGTGTTCATCTGCACAGAAATAGTCTGAGCTGAACGAAGTGTATTTGGAAGCCACTTCGTTAGGTAAAGAGTTCAGGTATTGTTCCAGGAAAACTCTACTTCTTTCATCCATGATTTTGATTCGACAATAGACTTACATATAACACCTTGCGAAGTAGCGCCTTCGATGCCCCCACAAAGCCCACAGTAACTCAAACCAAATCCACCGAGCGTTCGGCGTCCGCTTGAGTAAGTTGTTGTATTCGTGACCTATTGGCTAAAAAGCTGTTCTACCGTTTTCATTGGCAAGAACATACGAATACGTTCATTGTGTTCGCACAGAACTTCAAAGCCGAACTTTGTATAGAATGTCTGGGCTGCATCCGTAAGGCACTCCACAACAATAGCATATGCCTTCATGTGGTGATTAACTTCCCACAAGTACTTAAGTGCACGAATTAAACTAACCTTCCCAAGCCCTGAGCCATTAAATTCTTTATGTACAGCTAATTGAGCCAATAGAAAAACTGGGACTGGGTACCTAGGCAGTTTCTTCGCTACCAGGGCAGGCAATGTTTCTCGGCTGATAGAACTCGGTGCAACACTATAAAATGCGCAAATTGCGTGCTCTTTATTAAGTAGTGGTTGAGTACTCGGCAAAACCATCGTGCGGCTAATTCCTGCTTGCATGTGCTTTGCCGCTTGAGTTTTGATAAATGTATTCAGTTCAGGTTCACCACAATCGAATGAATTGCGGTCGTGATTTGATTTGCTCAGTTCTACGAACTCTTGACCCCAACTCACTTAATACCACTTTTTTCTGAAAATTTGGCAGCTTCAGCAAGGCTTGATTCGGTGCTTTTGCTTTGTCACAAGCAGTCATAAATTCGTCAAAAACACTATCTTTAACCACAATATTTTCATGCTTTTCAATGACATGAGTTGCATCTTCGTCCATAAGTCTAACTACATACTCAGTGAGACTTTTTAAACCAAGTAAAGCAGATGCTTTTTCAGCCTTTGCTTTGATCTTTTCATCAAGGCGAATATCTAAACGTGCTGTTGCCATACACCCTCCTATGTACGGAACTATTCCGTAACGTTGTTGATTGTCGCGTGAATATAGATTGCATTCAATTTGTACGGATAGTTTACGGAAGATGACATGACGTTCGTTAAGTATCGGCTAACGAACAGTTTAACGCTCGTGATGGACGATAGATTCAAGATGAAAGACATTTTAGCTTGTAATGAAAAGCCGCCTAATTAGGCGGCTTTTCTTGGCTTGTGTTAGAAAGATGTTTTAAAACGCCTCCATTAGACGTTTGTATTGAGCATCGTCCTCATACATTTTGTGGAAAATTTTGTACTTCGCATCATAGAAGTGTTTTATTCTCTCTGTCTGAGGCATCACGCTTTTGCTTATCCGACTCATCGCATTCATCGCATCTGGAATATCGCTGTAGAAACCTGCAGCCACGGAGCCCAACATTGCAGAGCCAAGAAGTACGGCTTCACTCTCTTCTGGCAGTAGGATCATACAGCCAGTCGCGTTGGTATGTTCTTGTAGAAAGACACTGTTTTTCGTACCACCGCCACAGGCCATAATGGTATCGATGTCATAGCCTGAGTCGTTCATCACTTCGATAATATGGCGTGTGCCGAGTGCGATGCCTTGAATGGTCGCAAGGTACTGCAATGCCATATCATCCAACGTTTTTGTCATTTTTAGTCCGGTGATTGTGCCAGTTAAATGAGCATTCGCTCTCGGCGAGCGGTTGCCATGGAAGTAAGGCAGAACATGAATGTCTTTTGTCAAAAATGCGATGTCTTCTTTGTTGCCAGCCAGTTCCAACAAGCGATCGTTTAATAGTTGATAAACGGTTTTGCCTTGTTTATCGGCTAGCTCCTTCGCGTTTTCATACAGTGGGTGAGAGGTGATGATGTGGTCGATCAAAGCACCGGTAGCTGATTGCCCACCTTCATTGAGCCAGTAACCCGGGATCATTGCACTGTAGTACGCTCCCCAAACACCATCAATGAATCGAGCAGTCTTTGATGCTGCCATATGGCAAGACGAGGTTCCGCCGATCAAAGCGAGACGTTTGTTAAAGTCGGCTTTCTCACCCGTCATCCCTGAGGCACCAAGAACACCAATACCACCGGCATGGGCGTCGATGATGGATGTGCCCACGGCAGTACCTGGGGTTAAACCTAAGTCATCGGCTGCGTGCACAGTTAGACCGTCACCAACAGGCTGGCCCATAGGTAGAATTCTGTCACCAATGGTTTTTGCATTATCTTCCAGTAGGTCTTCCAAACCAATCAGTTCGAAAAAGCCTCGATCCCATTTGTTTTCATGGCCAAGGTATGTCCATTTACATACGGTTGAGCAAAGGGAACGACTGGCATCAAATGTTGCTTTCCAAGTTAAAAAGTCGGGCAGGTCGAAGAAGTAACCTGCTTTTGCCCATGTATTCGGCATGTTTTGTTTGAGCCAAAGCAGCTTAGGTGTTTGCATTTCTGGTGAGATACGGTTGCCCACATAAGCCAATACAGGATGCTGAGTTTTGTTGATCCGATCGGCTTGAGCAATAGCACGATGGTCCATCCACATTACGACGTTTTGTTCGCTGCGCCCAGTAGGGCTCACCGTTAGCGGCTGGCCACTTTTATCCAACACGACTAATGAACAAGTTGCATCGAAACCGATGCCTTTGACTTGGATAGGGTCGATGTTGGCTTGAGAAACCGCATCTTTAACCGCAAGACATACACATTGCCAGATGTCATCGGAAGATTGCTCAACGAAGTTAGCTTGAGGTTTGAACATCATGGTGTCGCGTTTGGCTTCGCCCACTTTACGACCTTCTGCGTTAAAGACACCCGCACGCGCGCTGCCACTGCCTACATCAACGCCGATAAAATAAATACTCATATACTGCTCCGTTAAGCCTTATTTTTTTGTAAGAAGATAAATAAGATCAAGATGCCGCCCCATAGCGCCATAGTGAGATAGCTGCTCACTCCCAGCAAATTAAAGCCACTTTCTAATGTTTGTAATACGATAAGTGCAAGACCAATTCCGATAATGCGTCCAAAACCACCGTCTGGGTTAATTCCCCCCAGTACTGAAGCGAGAATGGCCGTCAAAAGATAGGATTCTCCGTAGCCAGCCTTCGCGGAGTTGAATTTTGCCATCATCACAATGGCTGCGACCCAACAAAGCACAGAAGAGATGACATAAACGTACAAGGTTGCTTTTTGTGTGTTGATACCAGAGAAGCGAGTGGCTTTTTCATTGGACCCCATCAGGTAGATGGTTCGACCTAAACTGGTATGTTCCAATAGTGCCCATAAGGCGATTGCAAAGCCAACGAACAAGATCAGCGGCATAGGTACACCAAAGTTAGAGCCGTTGCCGAGTACCAAAAGGGTTTCTGGGAAACCAGAGATAACACTACCGCCAGAGATCAACACGTTCAGACCGTTAATCAGGGTCATTGTCCCTAAGGTTGCGAGTATTGGTGAAACGCCAACGTACGCGATCAATGCACCATTGAGCAAGCCGATAACCGTAGCGGTAATGAGGCCTCCGAAAAGCGCCAAGATAAGCATTGTTGAGCTATCAGGAGCTTGAGTAATGATGCTCGCCATTACCAAACCACACGCGTTGGTTGTTGCAATGATCGACAGGTTGATACCACCAGTGAGCATGCACACGGCCATTGCCAGTGCCAGTAGACCGAGCAGTGGCATTTGCGATGACATCGATTGTAAGTTATCAATGGAGAAGAATGCTTGCCCACTTGAGAACGCCATAACGGCGAGAATGCCAACTAAAATCACCAGTAAGTAACGAATGTTCTTGTCTGTCGGTAGCTTTAAACTATTTAGCACTTGTTCCATGGTTTATGCCTCTTGTAGCGCTTGTTTTTTCTCATTGATTGCCGTCATGCTGATGCTGCAAACAATGATTAAGCCAGTTACGACCGTGTGCCAATATGAAGGTACACCGAGCAACGTCAGACCGTTCTTAGCAACAGCGAGCAAGATCACCCCAAGGACCACGCCAAACAGCGTACCTTTGCCTCCTGTCATACTCGTGCCACCAAGTACAACAGCAGCCAGTACCGTAAGCTCAAACCCCATAAGAGAGTTTGGAGCGACTGATTGGGTAATTTGGGTTTGAACCACTGAAGCAATGCCTGCTAGTGCTCCCATGTAGCCATAAACGAACAGATTAATACCAAAGAGGTTAATACCAATACGACTGGCCGCGTCTGCATTGCCGCCTACCGCGTAAATCTGACGACCTAAGCGGGTCTTAGACATCAGGAATGAGGTGAGGGCAATCATTGTAACTAAGGTTAAGATTGGCAGTGATAAACCGTAGTCATAGCCGTCGCTACCGGTAAACGTGAACAGCTCAATACCATCCATAAACCAGTCAGGAAAACCGTACAACCATTCGCCGTTACTAAAGTAAATCAGTAAGCCAAAGAACACGTTCAATGTTGAAATGGTAATGATGATCGCTGGCACCTTGAGTTTGTATACTAGTGTGGCGTTGATCATGCCAAGTAACACACCCACAACGGTTGCAATAGCAAACGCAATCATGAAGTTACCACCAATCGTCAAAATGTACGTCGCGGTGATGTACTGCGCAATCGCAGCGGTCGCTGGGAATGAGATGTCGATGCCGCCAGCGATAAGCACGACAAACAAACCACAAGCCATGATGCCTAGCAATGCAGAGCTGACTGACATATCAAAGATGTTTCCAAGAGTGAGGAAATCTTCAGAGGTAAAAGTCAGCACTGCGACAATCAACACAATCATCAATGAGAGGTAGAACTCATGACGCTTGGTGAATGAAGATAAGGAACAACGAAACTGGTTAAGCATTGACTGCCTCCATGATTTGTTGCTCGGTAGAGTGAGCGGGTTGGAAGTCATGAGTAAAACGTCCTTCTTTCATCACAATCACGCGGTGACTGTTGTAGAACACTTCTGGGATTTCATCGCTGACCATGATGATTGCCATTCCTTTTGCGGCAAGGTCTTTTACGATGGTGTAGATTGCTTCTTTGTTGGCAACGTCGACACCCACGGTCGGAGAGTCAAGGATGAGCACTTCTGGTTCTGCGGCAATCCATTTTGCGATAGAGATACGCTGCGCATTACCACCGGATAAACTGGTTACCGGGAGTTTTGGGTCCGCGACTTTGATGGACAATGAAGAAATCAATCTATCGACGAGCTTGTTTGCCTTTAGATGGTCAAGAAAACCTGAGGGTTTCTTCAGTCTGTGCATGACTGAGGCAGTGATGTTGTCTTGAATTGCCTGTTCCATCACCAACCCTGTCGACATGCGGTCTTCAGAGACATAACCGATGCCTTGAGAAATCGCGGCACGGTTAGATTTGAATGTAGTTGGTTGGCCGTTTATGCGGATAACGCCGCTGTCTGGTTGAGTCATGCCGAACAGTGCCATGCACAATTCGGTTCGGCCTGCGCCAAGTAAGCCGGTGATGGAGACGATCTCTCCCGCACGAACTCGAAATGAAATATCGTCAAACTGGCCACGTTTTGACAGCTTTTCGACTTCAAGTTTGACGGCACCTTGCTGGTGGTAATCGGCAAGAGGTGTGAATTCGAATCGTTGTCCGGTCATTAGAAAAGCCAATTCGTCACTGTCAACTTCATTAGCTTGATAGGTACCGATGGTTCGGCCATCACGAATGACCGTGATTCGGTCGGAGATCTCCATTACTTCATCAAGCTTGTGGCTCACAAATACCACTGTGACGCCTTTGGATTTAAGGTCTGCGACCACTTCGATGAGGTGATTCACTTCGGTGCGAGTGAGTGAGGCGGTTGGCTCATCCATGATCATTAGTTTGGCATCAGATGCCATGGCTCGGCAAATGGCGACGAGCTGACATTCGGCAATTGAAAGCTGCTCAACACGTTTATTCAGTGGTAATTTGACACCGACTTTTGCCATTGCTTGAGTTGCAATGCTCTGGATACGCTTTTGTTGCACCAGCCCTTTTGCCCATTCAACATGATCCTGAATGGCAATATTCTCTGCGACAGTCAAGTTTGGGAATAGGGATAAGTCTTGATAGATAACTTGAATGCCGTGCTCTATTGATTGCTGTGGAGTGAGTCGAGAGTAGCGTTTGCCCGCTAATGTGATTTCAGCGCCTTTCTCTGGTGCGTGAACGCCAGATATCACTTTAAATAATGTGCTTTTCCCACAGCCATTTTTGCCGGCTAAGCAGTGCACCTCACCCTGATTGAATGTTAGGTTTATCCCATCCAATGCCTTCACGGAACCAAAGTGCTTGGATACTTGCTTGAGGGTAATAAAAGGAGTTCCAGACATGATCATTTCCAATATGGTAGGGCGGCGTTGCACCGCCCAATTTAGAACAGAGTTTGTTTAGCTTAGAAACCAAGCTGACGTGCGTTGGTTTTATCCACTTCTAGAATCTTGTTAAACTTGATCACGCGGTTTTGCGTATCGATTTCTGCATCACCCAGCCCTTGGACATTGACCCCTTGTGATACGTCTTTGCCTTCGAGCATTTGCTTAGCAACGGCAACCATGGCGTAGCCTGCATCTGCTGGGTTCCACAAGAAGCCTTTATCAATCTCGCCACGAGCTAAGTACGGAGCAGCTTGGCTTGGCATCATAATACCCACGACGCTGATTTTGTCTTTTGCGCGTTTTTTCTTAATGGCTTCACCTGCGCCGATGCCACCTAATGAACCGTAAGAAACGATACCTGCCATATCTGGGTGTGCTTTCATCAGGTCATTCGTTGCGGCATAAGATTGATCGATGCTTTCAGCAACTGGCATACGGCTAGTGACTTCATACATGTCTGGGTAGGTTTTCTTTTGGTAATCGATCGCTAGATTTGCCCAGTTGTTATGCAGTGGCACCGTTAATGAGCCAACATAAACCGCGTAACCACCTTGCTTGTCCATATTTTTTGCAAGCTCATCCATGGTTGCTTTCGCGTAGGCTTGGTTATCAATCGTTTCGATATCCCAATCCGCGCCATGTCCATCTGGTGATTCATGGGTTAATACGATAATCCCTTTCTCACGAGCTTTTTTAAATACTGGCTCCAATACAGTTACATCATTCGGTACCACAGTAATTGCATCAACGCCTTTGGCAATTAAGTCTTCAATAATTTTAACTTGTTGCGCTGGATCTGGAGTGGAAGGACCAAGCTGGCGAGCTGTCACGCCGAAATCCGTAGCTGCTTGTTCGATCCCTTTGTTCATTTGGTTAAACCAAGGAATGCCAGACACTTTAACTACGTTCACGATTTCATAATCTTTAGCTTGAGCTCCTGCCGCAGCAAGGGCTAGCGTTAAAGCTGCCGCTTTCAGTAAGACCTTTTTCATCTTCATCAATCCTTTATTTGTTATGTGTAGGGTGAGTTGAACCGATGAAACAATCTTAAGATGTATTTCAATAGAATATCGAGCACCAGATATTGAATTGTGACTTACACACGTTAATGTAAGTTTTATTATAAAACTATGTTATTAAAATGTATCAAGCGAGGTGTGGGGTAATTTAACTTTCAGTTATTTCTGTATTTCATGTCATTTAGTTTAACAAGTTAAACATATCTGTAACATCTGTGTTGGGTTTGGAAAATGAATGCAGATCGAGGTGAGCAGGAAAGATTATTAAAGAGAGATCAATTGATGAAAATTATTGCTTAATCACAATAAATAGCAATTAAATATGTTGTTACATGTTATTTGAGTGGCATTCATCATTTTCGTCCACGATAAGAAAAGTAGAGAACACAGACGGTTTGTAATTATATAACGAATAATAGTACTTGGTTTACACAAACGGCTACTGAAGTAGACCGTTCAGAACTAGAACTCGGTTCGAATCCTCACGCACATGCATCTCCTCTAGCCAGCAAGGAATTGGACAAAAGAAAAACCAGAGGACGACTAACCTCAACCGATGAAAGGTAGCATCTAGTTGCTCTTATCCACGACGCCAAGCAAAGTGGTTGCCGGTTAGAGTGCGCTTATCATTAGGTGAAAATTGACCTGGGCACCTATAGTTGATGGTATCGACAAGGTGAAGTTCAGGCGGATAGAAGGCCGACC
Organism: Vibrio sp. R10-SG-ISO4; assembly: GCF_059834135.1. NCBI lineage: Bacteria > Pseudomonadati > Pseudomonadota > Gammaproteobacteria > Vibrionales > Vibrionaceae > Vibrio > Vibrio sp. R10-SG-ISO4. Next base: position 1,127 of record NZ_JCBDHJ010000019.1, on the reverse strand, counting down.
TGTATCAGGCCTGCGTCTGCTAACAAGTGATCTAGACCGTTAGCACTAAGGCGCTTTTGTCTCAATCCGAACCTAAAAGCCCTGTATCGTAAAAGGTTTTACCCCAAAATGAGTTTAGACGGCTGTATGCATTCATAAGAATAATTCGGTCAACTGGCTGCATTTGTACACAGTACGTAAGTTACGGTCCGAGGGTGTGGTTAGGAAGTAAACTGCACATTTTGCGATGTACCCGTCGGTGTTGTTTTTTTCTATGAAACACTACCCCAATAGTTCTTCCGCTGATGCGGATTCCCTGTTAAAAATAGATGTAGACAAGGGGGCCATAATGAGTGGTGACTATCTTAGATAGATGATGCACAGCCCTTTGATACTTTGAATCTCAGTTGTTTCATTCCATCCATTCCAAAGCAAGTAAATAACAAAGGACGCGTTATGCTCGAAGGTTACGTCAAATCGTTTTCTCAGGATAAGGGGTTTGGTTTCATTTCTACTGGTGTAGAAAGCTATTTCTTTCATGTTTCAGACATACCTAAATCTATCCCCCCTTCACAAGTTCGCACTGGAACCAAGTTTCGATTTGATGATGTCCCTACACCAAAAGGCATGCAAGCCAAAAAGCTAGAGTTGGTGCCGGTCACATACACCAAGAAGAAAAGCAGTGGTTTTATAATGCGCCGCGATAGTAAGCTGAAACATGGGCAGGCCATAGTGATTAAGCCTGTCGCCAGTATTTTCGATAGGGATCCCGATGTCTGCCGTCAGTCCCTTGTCCAACTCGCTAAACGCTGTGGATGCAATGCTTTGTTGGATATGGAGATGCACCGTAATACATGGAGTAAAGGAAACTATCGTTATTCGATGCACGAAGCTCATGCGGTTCTAGCAATCGTTGCGAACGACGTTGAGTGCTCACCCGAGAAGAAGGATACGTTTGACTTGGCTTTTGCTGCGGAGTTAAGAGCTGCGGAAACCAAAGCCGCCGAAGAAATCGCAAAAATTGAGCGTCGTCGCTTTTGGCAAACCTTCCCCTGGAACTGGATCGTAATAGTTATCATTGCTTTAGTTTTTTTCAGCATCACAAGTTGAGCGCACCATCATCCTGCTCTGATTGCTCAGACTCATTA